>CAYPVG010000407.1:0-25197 GCA_964414085.1 uncultured Boseongicola sp.
ATGCAGGGTTTCGCAATGCCCTTGAAAACGCGAGAGAAAACGGGAGTTTGCCGCAAAGCGCGAGCATTGAAGATCTCGCCGCACACTTCGTGAATGCCGTGGTTGGGATCTCGGCATTACTGCGCGCAAAGGCCACGCCCGAGCAGATGTACGCCGCGAGCCGCGGAGTGACTTCAGTACTCTGATCCAGCAAAAGAATCACTTATTTCCGGGGGACTTATCCAAAGTCGCCCCTGAGACAATTTTGCCCACGAAACTATGGCCTTCGCCATTGCTCCTCACGCCACCTGCCTTTAGAACATTTGATCAAGAACGCGGGAATCCCCCGCGCGAATGATTGGGAATTAGGAGGCACACTTCATGGCCGACGCTACCGCGCACGGGCACGAGGGACACGACGACCGGAGCTTCTTCACGCGCTGGTTTATGTCCACCAACCACAAAGACATTGGTATTCTTTACCTGTTTACCTCTGGGTTCGTCGGCTTCATCGCCGTCGCCTTCACTGTTTACATGCGGATGGAGCTGAAAGACCCGGGCGTGCAGTACATGTGCCTCGAAGGCGCACGCATGATCGCTGACTCGGCAGCGACCTGTACACCAAACGGCCACCTCTGGAACGTTTTGATCACCGGCCACGGCATCTTGATGATGTTCTTTGTCGTGATTCCGGCGCTCTTCGGCGGATTTGGTAACTATTTCATGCCCTTGCACATCGGCGCACCGGACATGGCCTTCCCGCGGATGAACAACCTCAGCTACTGGCTGTACGTGGCTGGTTCCTCGCTTGCGATCGCTTCTGTCATCAGCCCCGGCGGCAACGGACAGCTCGGCTCAGGCGTCGGCTGGGTGCTCTACCCGCCGCTCTCAACAACTGAACAAGGCTGGTCCATGGACCTCGCGATCTTCGCGGTTCACCTCTCAGGTGCCTCGTCGATCCTTGGCGCGATCAACATGATTACGACCTTCCTGAACATGCGCGCACCGGGTATGACGCTCTTCAAGGTACCGCTGTTCGCATGGTCGATCTTCGTCACCGCTTGGCTGATCCTCCTGGCACTTCCAGTGCTCGCAGGCGCCATCACCATGCTTCTGACCGATCGTAACTTTGGCACGACCTTCTTCGATCCAGCAGGCGGTGGGGACCCGATCCTTTACCAGCACATCCTGTGGTTCTTCGGTCACCCCGAAGTGTACATCATCATCCTGCCGGGCTTTGGTCTAATCTCTCACGTGATCGCCACTTTCTCGCGCAAACCAGTATTCGGCTACATGCCAATGGTCTGGGCGCTGATCGCAATTGGTGCACTCGGCTTCGTCGTTTGGGCACACCACATGTACACGGTCGGCATGTCCCTGACCCAGCAGACCTACTTCATGCTGGCCACCATGGTCATCGCGGTGCCAACAGGCGTGAAGATCTTCTCATGGATTGCCACGATGTGGGGCGGCTCTGTTGAGTTCAAGACACCGATGCTTTACGCCTTCGGCTTCCTCTTCCTCTTCACGCTGGGCGGCGTGACAGGCATCGTTCTGTCCCAGGCTGCTGTGGACCGCGTCTACCACGACACCTACTACGTGGTCGCGCACTTCCACTACGTGATGAGCCTAGGAGCAGTCTTCTGTATCTTCGCGGGCGTCTACTACTGGATCGGCAAAATGTCCGGCCGCCAGTACCCAGAGTTCTGGGGCAAAGTTCAGTTCTGGCTGTTCTTCATCGGCGCAAACCTGACCTTCTTCCCGCAGCACTTCCTCGGGCGTCAGGGCATGCCACGCCGCTACATCGACTATCCTGAGGCTTATGCCTACTGGAACGAAATCTCCTCCTGGGGTGCGTTCCTGGCCTTTGCCTCGTTCCTTCTGTTCATCGGCATCGTGTTCTACACGCTGATGTACGGCCGCCGCATTGAAGAGGCGAATTACTGGAACGAGCACGCCGACACACTCGAATGGACCCTGCCCTCGCCTCCGCCTGAGCACACCTTCGAGCAGCTCCCAACCCGCGACATGTGGGAAAAGGAAGGCCACCACTAGCGGCCTTAGGCTTTGAGAAAAATCACATCGTGATCAAACGAAAGCCCCACTTTGGCGGGGCTTTTTTGTCAGCGCTATGAAGGACAACACAACAAAAAACCGAACTGCAGAGCAGCGAAAGGCAGCTTTGCGCCCAAATGCGGATAACTCGTACGGAGAACATATTCTCTTGGCAGGTAGTTTTGATAGTTGCTCGAGCGATATCATTAGGCCGGTTCGCAAACTGCATTCGCCCGGCCGGCTTTCAAGCGTTTGATCCTCATCGTTCACGCTGGCGTTGTCGCATGCCCAATCTGCTTCATTGGCTTTGTGGCAAGAAATCCGCGCGGCAACGGCTACACACACAGTGAGCACCATTCCGGATGTCGGCTAGTTATAGTTTTGAAAGGCCCGCAAGTTTCCACTGAAGCGATTGGCGCGCTCCGCGCTTCGGCAAGGCAGCCACATCAAAGCGGTAGGGCAAGCAAAGGCGCCCTACCATCCGGTTTCACACTTTAGATTTTGCGACGACCTAGGCCAAGCAATCCTAAGATCGCGAGTCCGCTTGCCATCAATGGAATGCTCGCGGGAAGTGGAACAACAGTTGGATTGGGATCGCCACCCGGTCCTGTCCCATCAGGTACCGATGTGATCCCCGTAAGCGTTATCGCAACTTCATTGGTCATCGTGTCAATGCAGCAGTTTGTTCCTGTGAAAAAATACCAAGTGCCATTTCCAAGGACTAAAGGTTGCGTCCAAAGCCAATCATCATAGTCTCCGCCACCTGCATTCCCAGGGTCGTCTTGATAGCCTGTCAAGGTGCCGTCGCCGATCATCACGTCGCGGTCCGTATCATTGAGCGTACCAGCCCACTGAACCGTGTATGGATTGAGGCCATAGGATCCAAGGGTTCCATCCCCGGAAATGGTCAATCCGCCGTTATCCGAACACAAAACGCCTTCGTTGCACGGAAAGATTTGGTTTCCGTGCCAGTGCTCATTCCAAAGAGTAACCGTCCCGTCCCCGTTGTCAGTCCAGCCGAATGTAACTGTATGAGCGGTTGCTGGGACGGCAGAAATCGCTACTGCCGCAAGAGAAAACAATAGTCTTGATGCTGCCTTCATTTCTTCCCCCCCAAAAAGAAACAGTGTGTTTCAATAGCATAAATCGCGAGGTTTGCATATCGTCACTCGATAACTCTCTTATTTTATTAGGAATAACTGCAAAAAAGTTGACGCAAATTCATGCAAAAAGCGGATGAATGACCGCTCAAATCCGGGATCTTCGAATCGCTCCTATAGTTCTCCATTCGAACCAAATGGACTGTTTGGCTGGCTTATTGCTCCCGAGCTGCATCCTGCGCCGCACCTAGAGAAGCCATGCTTCACTCAAATCTGATTAGCCGCGGGTCGTCTTTTGAACCTGTCTTTAATCTGCGACACCTCGTCACTTTTCCGCGGTAATTTTCGCCCTTCTTCCAATATTGGACCAAGCAAACAATACGGGCAAAAAACATGTTCAGACTTCTTCCAAATCTAAGTCTTGTTCTTGAAAACGAGGCGGTTCGCAAAGGTCGCAACGCTTACTTCGCAGGGCAGCCTGTGTCGGCGAACCCCTTTTCTCCTCAAACCTCTCTTCATCAGGATTGGATGCTTGGATGGAAGGATGGCCTCCGCCAGACAGAAGCCCTTAAAGCAAGCTCCGAGCAAAGAGACGTCGGATAAAAAATCATCTGAGAGCAGCAGGATTTCGAGGGCAGATACCGGCGCAAGATCGCTAATAGCAGTGAACTCACAGGCGAGTGGCGCGGCCATCGTTTTCCTTACCCAATAACATTCCGCCGCCCCCTTCCCGCCCCACAAGAACCGGCTTAGAATTACCGTATGCCTTACCGCTGGACAGACACCCAAGACACCCGCGCTCTAACGCTCTGGCCGCACCAGTCCATGACGTCGCGCGGCTTCGTGTGGTTCATTGGCGTCACGGCACTGATGCTCGCAATGCCGCTCCTTGCGGTCCTCGGCTCCCCTGTCGTCTGGTTCCTCCTCCTCTTCTTCGCACTCGCCCTTGCTGGCGTTTGGCAGGCCATCAACGCTAACATCCGCGACCGCAGCAGACACGAAGCGTTAATCTTGGAAGAAACCAAAGTGCGTCTGGAGCACGTGCCCCCAAAGGGCGATCCGCTCACATGGGAGGCTAACCCACACTGGGTGACAGTCCACCTACGCCAGGACGGCCCTGTCGAGAACTACCTTACATTGCGTGGTAATAACCGCGAAGTTGAAATCGGCCGTTTCCTCAGCCCGGAGGAGCGCGAGTCGCTCTACGACGAGATATTGGACGCCCTGCGGCACTAAGCTCGAAACCGTTGCGCGAACGCGATTCCACCGAACGGTCGCACCGACGTAATACCGATGTAATACCGACGCGATACCGATTTTCAAATGTTCCGAGCGTTTCTCAATGAATCCAAAAAGATAAAGCAAAAAGCGCCGGTTCTTCACCGACGCTTTACCACGCGACTTATCCACAGTTTCTTTCAGGACAGGCGTTCCTTTACCATCGGCCCGACCTTCCCGAAATCAAGCTGACCGGTGTAGCGCCCCTTGAGCTCTCCCATGACTTTTCCCATGTCACGGATCGAAGAAGCCCCGGTCTTTTCAATAGCCTGGTCAACAGCGGCGGCTGTCTCGTCCTCGTCTAACTGCCGGGGTAAGAACGTCTCGATGACCTTGATCTCCGAGCGTTCCTGCTCAGCCAGCTCCAGCCGACCACCCTCTTCGTAGGCCCGCGCGCTTTCCTGACGCTGTTTCACCATTTTCCCAAGAATAACAAGGATATCACCGTCCCCAACGCCCTCGTCATCCCCGGCTTCGGAGCGTTTGGCAATGTCCCGATCTTTGATCGCAGCATTGATCAAACGCAAAGTCGAAAGCCGTACGGCGTCTTTCTCTTTCATCGCGTCCTTCAACGCGGAAGAGATTTTGCTCCGTAATCCCATCTCTGCTCATCCCCATGTTCAGAACTTTGGAGATTAATACGTCGCGCAACTGGCAGCAACAGGCGACGCATCAGGTAAGTTATTGAATTTAAACAAATACTGAAAAAAGCTGTTCTCTTGACCCCGGGCGTGCACGCGCGTATTCCTCAGGCCGTTTACCAGCTACATAGGATCGCACTCATGCCGGACACTGCCCAGACACCGACCGCCTGTCTCGCTCTGGCAGATGGAACGATTTTCTACGGAAAAGGCTTCGGTGCAACGGGTACGCGCGTTGCTGAACTGTGTTTCAATACGGCGATGACCGGATATCAGGAAATCATGACCGACCCGTCCTACGCAGGTCAGATTGTAACGTTTACCTTCCCTCATATCGGCAACGTCGGCATCAACCCAGAAGACGACGAAACAGCCGACCCCGTAGCCGAAGGCCTTGTCGTTAAATGGGACCCCACAGAGCCATCCAACTGGCGCGCCACCGACGAGCTGACCGCCTGGCTGGAGCGTCGGAACCGTATCGGAGTGGGCGGCATCGACACGCGCCGCCTCACCCGTGAAATCCGCCAACAAGGTGCGCCACACGTTGCGCTTGCCCATGACCCAGACGGCAACTTTGATCTGGAGGCTCTTGTCAAAGCTGCCCGCGAATTCAACGGGCTAGAAGGTCTTGACCTGGCGAAGGACGTTACTTGTGCGCAGTCTTATCATTGGAACGAAATGCGCTGGGCATGGCCAGAAGGTTATCAGCCGCAAACCGAACCAAGGTTTAAAGTTGTTGCCATCGATTATGGCGCAAAGCGCAACATTTTGCGCTCGCTCGCATCCGCCGGATGTGACGTCACAGTCCTGCCAGCGACAGCCACAACGGAAGACGTCCTCGCGCTCAACCCAGATGGCGTCTTTCTCTCCAATGGTCCAGGCGATCCGGCCGCGACAGGCGAGTATGCGGTTCCGATGATCAAAGGCGTCCTTGAGCAAACAGACCTGCCTGTGTTTGGCATCTGTCTTGGGCATCAAATGCTTGCACTCGCGCTTGGTGCAACGACTGTCAAAATGAACCACGGCCACCACGGTGCGAACCACCCGGTGAAAGACCTCGACACGGGCAAAGTCGAAATCACTTCCATGAACCACGGGTTTACAGTGGACAGTCAGACGCTTCCTGATGGTGTCGTGGAAACCCACGTCTCTCTCTTCGACGGCTCGAACTGCGGCATCCGAATGGCGGACCGGCCTGTTTATTCTGTTCAGTACCACCCAGAGGCAAGCCCCGGCCCCATGGACAGCTACTACCTGTTCGAACGTTTTGCCGAGGCAATGGAAGCCCGCGCAAAAGAGAGTGCTTAGCTTTAACGACGACTTAACCGATATGACGTAAACGTGGCGACCATGCAGTCGCGACGCTTGGTGTACATTGTGTTTCTGAAATCGGCGCGCCGATGATGTTTCGCTCACGGCGAAGTCCAAAAAACGATCTTGTTCCGAAAACTAAAAGACAGGCGATGTTGGTCAGACAGCGGGCCGAACCGATAAAACCCGATGCGCGATTGCTCGCCCTGCTGGAACCGGGGTTTGCCATTCGCAATAGCCTCGCGCCACTGCGCCGCGCGGGCGCGGTGACGCTTGTTGCGGCCCCGAACCGAGAGCAGTTTCAAAAGCATAGATCACGGCTAGAGGCCGCGTTTGGGACAGTCGTGCACAGTCCGGCAAACGAAGACGGCATAAAATCAGGTGTTATTCAAACGTCCAGTCCCGCTATGGCCCGAAAAGCAACGCGGTACACATCCCTAAGAGAAAGCTGCCGGCGCTGGTCCGGGGGACGGACGGCCGCGCTCTTGATCGCTATCTTCGCCACCGTCATGTTCTTCGCGATCGCGGCACCGCAGTTCGTGATCGTGGCTCTTACAGTATGGGCAACCAGCACGCTGGTCGGCGTCTGCGGGCTGCGAACTGTGGGAGCATTTATGCAACTCCGTGCCTCAAGGACTTTTGGAGAGACGTGGCACAGTTCTCGGCCCAAAGTTCTGAAAGAAAACAGTTATCCGCGGCTATCCCTGCTGGTACCTCTGTTTAACGAAACCGACATCGCGGATCGACTAGTCGAGCGGCTCGGTCGATTGGACTACCCAAAAGATCGGCTCGACGTTCTTTTGATTTTGGAACACGGCGATGCGGAAACGGCCGTCGCGCTCAAGGATGCCGATTTGCCCGATTGGATCCACATCATCACTGTTCCACCTGGTAACCCTCAAACAAAACCACGCGCACTCAACTACGCGCTGGATTTCGCCAAAGGGGACATTATCGGCGTCTACGACGCCGAAGATGCCCCTGCCCCGAACCAGCTTCGTACTGTTGTAGAAGCTTTCGCAGCCGCGCCGCCAAACGTGGCCTGTCTTCAAGGTGTTCTCGATTTTTACAACGCGCGCAATACGTGGCTCACGCGATGCTTCGCCATCGACTACGCGACGTGGTTCCGGCTTGTTCTACCTGGCCTTGTGCGCATGGGCTTTGTCATTCCTCTCGGAGGAACAACAGTGTTCTTCCGCCGCGAAATTCTCGAAAAGGTCGGTCGTTGGGACGCACACAACGTAACCGAAGACGCAGACCTCGGCATCCGCCTCGCAAGACGCGGATACAAAACGGAATTCATATCGTCGGTCACACTAGAGGAGGCAACCGCCACTGTTCCAACGTGGATCAAACAGCGGTCTCGGTGGATCAAAGGGTACTTTATGACCTGGAGCGTTCATATGCGGCAGCCGATCCGACTCTTTCGAGAGCTGGGACTAAAGAAATTTCTCGGATTCCAGATACTTTTCTTTGGTACACTGTCTCAGTTCGTCCTCGCGCCGTTTCTCTGGTCGTTTTGGCTGGTGCTACTTGGTATGCCCCACCCACTTCTCGAGATTGTACCATGGAGCATCGTTGTCACTTTAGGTGCCACGTTCCTACTTTGCGAAGTGGCGACTATTACAACGCTTGCTCTCGCCGTCGCCACACCAAGGCATCGCGGGCTCATCTGGTGGGTGCCACTTATGCACCTCTATTTTCCGATGTCTGCCGTCGCAAGTTGGAAAGCAATCTGGGAAATAGTCGTCCGGCCCTTCTACTGGGACAAGACCTCACATGGTGGGAAGTTCAGTCGGCCGAAACAACGCTGGCATCGGCAGCCGCTTCCGCATCCCGCCTGAGCCTCGCCTCGTAAGCTCTTGATATATGGCCTTTAAGCTCAACTTGAGCCGCGTCTGCGTCGCCTGCTGAAATCGCGTCGACGATGGATTGATGCTCTGCCAGGGCCCGCGCGCTCCGACCTTCGGCTGCAAGTGACGTCGTCGTCATCAGCGCCATCGAGCGATAGACGAGATCGAGTTGCTGTACGAGATATCTGTTGTGCGAGGCCAGATGAACCTGGCGATGAAACCTGCGATTTGTGCGCGCCAAGGCCGCCGGATCATCCACCAGTGTCTGATCCTCTTCAACGAAAGCCCGCAACAAACGAATTTCTTCCTCAGTCGCGTGCCTCGCAGCCAGTCTCGCTGCCAACCCTTCCAACTCTGAACGTACGACGTACAGCTCTGCCATTTGATTGTGGTCAAGCGAAGCAACGATGAGAGACCTTCCGTCACGCGCTAAAAGTGATTGGGTTTCAAGACGTTGCAGGGCTTCGCGAATGGGCGTTCGTGACACCCCAAAGCGCTCAGCCAATTCGCTTTCAACCAAGCGATCGCCTGGGCGATAAGTTCCAACATCGATGGCCTGCAAGATCATTTGATAGGCATCTTTCTGCCCCGTGCGCGCATCGGCCATATCTGAATAGTCCCAGTCTTTATTTCGTTTTTCGACACTAGGCAGTACGGGGCGCCCGATCAAGCATCGTCGATTGCCAACAGCTCCCCACTTAAGTATTTGCGTCTCATGATTTCCGCTGAATTTGATCACGTACGGACCTGGGTTTTCGACCTAGACAACACGCTCTACCCACCCGAGGCACGGCTCTTCGATCAAATCGAGGTCAAAATGACGGCGTGGGTTTCCGAGACCCTCAACGTCACGATTTCAGAGGCTGATCGACTTAGAAGGCACTACTGGGAAAAGTATGGCACGACGCTCGCCGGGTTGATGGAAGAACATGGAGCGGACCCCCGGCCCTATCTTGTGGATGTGCACGACATCTCGCTTGATCATCTGGAAATCGACACAGAACTGTTCTCTGCAATCAGGACCCTGCCAGGAAGACGGATCGTCTATACAAACGGGTCCGAACCCTACGCACGCCGCGTCCTCGCCGCCCGCGGCTTGGAGAGCGCATTTGATGCAGTCTACGGCGTCGAACATGCCGAGTTTCGTCCCAAACCCGAGCGCCAAGCCTTTGAAAGTGTTTTCAAAAAAGACGGCCTAAACCCATCCACCGCGGCCATGTTTGAAGACGAGCCACGAAACTTGGCGGCCCCATTTGAAATGGGGATGCGCACGACGCATGTCGCTTCGCAAGCCACGGACCACGACTTCATCCACCACCACACTGACAACCTGACTGACTTCCTGTCGCAGATCACTGCTTAATGCTTTCCGGCATCCGCCCCTGCACCTAGATTAATGCTTATGAAACGCCGTGACGTAGACATTTTTATCTCGGGTGGAGGGATAGCCGGCCTGACAGCTGCAGCTGCTTTTGCGCATGAAGGCTTGAGCGTCGTCGTGGCAGACCCAGCGAAACCACCATCGTCTGCATCAAAGCAGGGCGCTGATCTTCGCTCCACCGCATTCCTTGGACCATCGCGGGAACTCTTTGAAAGCATTGGCCTTTGGGACCCACTGGCACCGCTGGCGCAACCTCTTGACGCCCTGCGCGTCATCGACTGCCAAGGCCAGCCTCCGGAGCCCAGGACGGATCGCACGTTCCAACCAGCAGATCTGGGCGAGGAGAGCTTCGGTTGGAACCTTCCAAATTGGCTGACCCGAAAAACACTTGCGGGATCGCTGGCATCGGCTCCGAATGTTGAGCTGTTACTAGGTGTCGGATTTGCAAACCTCCTTACGCGAGAAAAGGAAGCCATCGTAACTCTTTCCAACGGCGACCAGATCCGCGCGCGCCTCGCAATTGCTGCGGACGGCCGTACTAGTCCACTCAGGGCGGCGTCAAAAATAGAGGTAAAAACAAAACGTTATGGGCAGAAGGCCTTGGCTTTTGTCGTTGCCCACAAATGCCCGCACGAGAACGTCTCGACCGAGCTCTACCTTTCGGGCGGTGCGTTCACAACTGTCCCGCTGCCGGACCATGATGGGCAACATTGCTCGGCTATTGTTTGGATGAACGATGGCGCACGCGCCCAAGAGCTCGCCGCTATGGGAGCGAGCACGTTCTCACAAGCGGCAACTGAACGGTCGTGCGGGGTATTGGGCGAGATGACCTTGCTCACGCAACGAAATCTTTGGCCTATCGTGACTCAAGAAGCAGAGCGGCTTGCCAATGAGCGCGTTGCTCTTATTGCCGAGGCGGCTCATGTATTGCCACCAATCGGCGCACAGGGCCTGAACACTTCGCTTCGGGATGTCTCCGAGCTATTGCGACTATACCGCGACACGCCAAACAGTCTCGGTACAGCGGAATTTCTGAAGCGGTATGAGCAAGCGCGCGCGAAAGATATCCGCTGGAGAGCGCATATCATTGATCTTTACAACCGTCTGTGCCGCTCTGATCTTCCAGCACTACAAGACGTGCGCAGCGCTGGACTAAAACTTGTCCACAACGTCACTCCTCTTCGACGCTCAATTATGCGCGCCGGGATGGGCGGTTAGCCAGCGTCCCGTCCAAGCGGGCCTGGCAAACGCTCTTCGCTCAACAACACATTGGACTCTATATCGCCAACTCCGGGGATCGTCATAATCCGGCGACGCAACACACGCTCAAAGTCACCCAAATCACGCGCAACTACGCGCAACCTGTAATCATACAAGCCCAACACATGATGCACCGACTGCACTTCAGGGATCGCCGAAATCGCGCGTTCGCAGTCGGCGATACTGGTCCGGCCTTTGGCGGCAAGTTTAATGCCAAGGAAGACCGTGACGCCAAAACCCACTCTTTCAAGGTCAACGTCTACGCGCTGCCCCGCAAGCACCCCCGCCTCGGTCAAACGCTTGATCCGTCGCCAGCAGGCTGGTTGACTGAGACCGACGCGGCGTCCGATCTGCCCTGCCGATTGCGTCGCGTCCTGCACCAACGCGGCGATGATCGCGCGGTCCGTTGAGTCGATATCAATCATAGCGGCAAGCTTGGGTCGGTTTTGACAGTGGCAACCGTCATCAGCGCTTCGATGTCAGCGATATGTGGCAGAGTAAGGATGCGGTCGCGATAGATAGACTGATAGTGCGCCATATCGCGGGCAATGACGACAACACGTACATCCACACGCCCCAAGAAGGTTTGCACCTCGGTAACTTCGGGCACATCCTTCGCTGCCGCGATGAACTGATCAAATGCGCGAGGATCACTTTTCTCGAGCGTCACCCGCAAACTGACTTCAACTTCATAGCCAAGCGCAGTCCAATCGACGATGACATGGCGACCTTTAATAACGCCAGCATCACTCAATTTTACGACCCGCCGCCAGAACGACGCCTGGGTCATCCCACTGCGCTCGGCCAGATCGGACGTCGTTGCTCCGGGGTCCGAAATCAGGTGCCGCAGTATGCGTCGATCTACGTCATCAAGCATAATTTTTTCAATTTATCTGTTTTCGAGAATGATTTTTATCTAATAGCGCAAGAATTGTCGATAAATGAAATGCAATCCTGCCCCCAACCTCTAAATTGCCGGTTAATCAAACGCACGCACAAAGAGGAAGAACAATGCGGGTTTATTATGATCGCGATTGCGACATCAATCTTATCAAAGACAAAAAAGTTGCCATCCTCGGTTATGGCTCCCAAGGGCACGCCCACGCGCTGAACCTGCGCGACAGCGGTGCGAAGAACCTTGTGGTTGCACTCCGCGACGGCAGCCCAAGCGCGAAGAAAGCTGAAGGCGAAGGTCTTCAGGTTATGGGTATCGCTGAAGCCGCCGCTTGGTGTGATCTGATGATGTTCACCATGCCCGACGAACTTCAGGCAGAGACTTACAAGAAGTATGTCCACGACAACCTGAAAGAAGGCGCAGCGATTGCTTTCGCCCACGGTCTGAACGTGCACTTTGGCCTGATCGAACCGAAAGCCGGAATTGACGTGATTATGATGGCACCGAAAGGCCCAGGCCACACCGTACGCGGCGAATACGTCAAAGGCGGCGGCGTTCCTTGCCTTGTGGCTGTCGACAACGATGCTTCGGGCAAGGCGCTTGAGATTGGCCTTTCCTATTGCTCTGCCATCGGTGGCGGACGTTCGGGCATCATTGAAACGAACTTCAAAGAAGAATGCGAAACCGACCTCTTCGGGGAACAAGCCGTTCTTTGCGGTGGCCTGGTCGAGCTGATCCGCATGGGCTTTGAGACGCTTGTCGAAGCTGGCTACGCACCGGAAATGGCATACTTCGAGTGCTTGCACGAAGTGAAGCTGATCGTGGATCTGATCTACGAAGGCGGCATTGCGAACATGAACTACTCGATCTCGAACACTGCTGAGTATGGCGAGTACGTTTCTGGCCCGCGCATCCTGCCTTACGACGAGACCAAAAAGCGCATGAAGGATGTTCTGACCGACATTCAGACCGGTCGTTTCGTTCGCGACTTTATGGCGGAAAACCAGGTTGGCCAGCCAATGTTCAAATCCACGCGTCGCATCAACGATGCGCACCAGATCGAAGCTGTTGGCGAGAAACTCCGTGGCATGATGCCGTGGATTTCCGACGGCAAGATGGTAGACAAAGCGCGCAACTAAGCGTTTTTGCCGGGGCGGCCTTTGCGCGCCCCGGCCCACTCACAACGAAAGACGTCAACACATGTCAGCGCCCACGCCCAACTCACCCGGGGCATTGAATTGGGCTCTTGTCCTGTTGTTGGGCCTTGTTTGGGGCACGTCGTTTCTTTCGATTTCCATTAGCCTCGAAACACTGCCGCCGCTGACTGTTGCAGCGACGCGGACCGCATTGGCCGCCATTGTTCTCGTTGCAATACTACCGTTTTTCGAAGGTTCACTTCGCGATCTAAGCAGCGGAAAAATATTCGTTTTCACGTTCTTGGCAGGCGCGATCGGCTACGCTTTGCCATTCGTGCTGCTGGCATGGGGACAGCAGTTTGTGCCGTCGGCGGTTGCTGGCATTGCGATGGGAACAGTTCCACTCTTGCTGGTCCCTTTGGTGTTCGTCTTTTCGCCGGAGGAAGGTATTGGACCGCGCCGAATTGCAGGTCTTATCTTGGGGTTTGTTGGTCTCGTCCTCATAGTGGGGCCCGGCGCAACCGCGCTTGACCATCCGCGCGCGATATACGGTGCGTTGGCTTGCGTGGGGGCGGCCATGTCATATGCCGTTGCATCGATCCTGACACGAAGAGCGCCCAAGGTTCACCCCATTCCATTTGCCGCTGGGTCAATGATCACGGCCGCCGTCATATTGATACCCCTCGCATTGGTCGTCGAAGGAATACCAGAAGATGTAAGCGCGCGATCATTGACAGCGGTAATCTATCTTGCCGCGCTTCCAACGGCGTTAGCTGGTGCCATTCGTGTTCGGATCATCCGAACGGCCGGATCGTTGTTCATGTCAATGGTCAGTTACATGGTTCCGGTATGGTCGGTTGTCTTTGGCGTAGTGCTTTTGAGTGAAAGACTACCGGCCAATGTTTTCGTCGCCTTGGCGCTTATCCTTTCGGGAATTTTGCTTAGCCAATGGTCTGCTCTGCGAAAGGCGCGACAGCCATCCAACAACACGTAGCCTAATTTGGCGTTAAGGTGGCGTTCTCAGGCCGCCGCTTCCACCTCGGCGACGATCCCATCCACCACTTGTGTGAGCAAAGTCGAGTCCTCGCATTCCGCCATGACGCGCACTAGCGGTTCTGTCCCCGATTTACGGATCAAGAGGCGCCCTGTTCCGACCAGACGTTCTTCCGCGTCTCGAATTGCTGCCTTTACGGTGTCTGCTTCAAGCGGCGTACTGCCTTCGGCGTAGCGTACATTCTTGAGTAGCTGCGGCACAGGATCAAAAACCTGCCTAATCGCGCTTGCTGCTTTGTCGGTGCGTTTCATCTCGCCCAGGAATTGAAGGCCCGCCAATAGACCGTCGCCCGTGGTGGCGAAATCGGTCATGACAATGTGCCCCGACTGCTCGCCACCAAGGTTAAAGCCTTGCGCACGCATGGCCTCAACGACGTAGCGGTCGCCGACAGCGGTCCGATGAAGCGTGATGTCGTTGCCAGTCAGGTATCTCTCCAGACCGAGGTTGGACATGACTGTAGCCACGAGCGTTTTGCCGTTCAATCTGCCCTCTTGCGCCCAACGCGCCGCAAAAAGACCCATGATCTGATCGCCGTCGGCCACCTGCCCTTTTTCGTCGAGGATCATAACCCGGTCGGCGTCGCCGTCCAGGCAAATGCCAACGTCTGCCCTATGCGCGATGACCGTTTCGGCAGCGAGTTGGGTGTTCGTGGAACCGCACCCTTCATTGATGTTCTTGCCGTTGGGAGAAACACCGACAGGAATGACCTCCGCGCCGAGCTCCCAAAGAACAGCGGGCGCGGCCTTGTAGGCGGCACCATTCGCACAGTCGACGACGACTTTCAGACCCTCAAGGTTGAGATCACTTGGAAAGGTGGATTTCACACGCTCAACGTAACGGAACAAGCCATCGTCAATGCGTTTGGCGCGTCCGATGTTTTCAGCGCTGGCCGGGGCGATTTCCGACAAGATCGCCGTTTCAATCGCGGCTTCCGCCTCGTCATTCAGTTTGAAACCGTCAGGTCCAAAGAACTTGATGCCGTTGTCGTGGTGCGGGTTGTGGCTGGCAGAAATCATGACCCCGACATCTGCGCGCATCGAGCGTACCATCATCCCGACCGCCGGCGTTGGAACTGGGCCGAGCAAAAGCACGTTCATGCCTGTCGACGTGAACCCCGCCGTCAGTGCGTTTTCAAACATATAGCCCGAAAGACGTGTGTCTTTCCCTATCACGACGCGATGGGCTGGAGAGCCATCACGGCGGAAATATCGGCCAGCAGCCTCACCAATCTTGAGGGCCAGATCGGCCGTCATTGGATGCGAGTTCGCGCGGCCGCGCACACCGTCAGTGCCAAACAGCTTTCGGGTCATTATCCTGTCTCGTTCTTTTTTGCCTCAAACGCGTCATACCACGACAGCGACCCATCTGCACAGACGCAAACAGCGCCCGCGTGGCAAGCGGACGCCGATCAGTGTAACACTGTGAAACAGTCGATTAGTTCTGTGCGACGCGCGACGGCTCGCGGTAGAAGTGATGGTAGCCGATGGTCGTTGTTCGCGGGAACACACGCGCCCAACGCGGATTGACCGATTTGGTGTGATAGTGGGTTGCCCCGTCAGTCAGCGAGCGAGGTGCGCCATCCATCATGAACCGCGCAATTTTGCCGACCTTCTCGTAGGCACGCTGTTCTGTGATAGTTTCAGGACGCCCGTCACAAGTGTAGGTGAACTGACAACGATACCGTTCGCCAGTGCCTTGGTTCACAACGCCACACAATGAATTGGGATACCGGCGGTCGTCGACGCGGTTCAGGATCACTTCAGCGACACCGACGATGCCCTGAAGGGATTCACCACGCGCCTCGAAATAGAGCGCTTCAGCAAGGCACGACCATTGGTCGCCGCCCGTTGCGACAGGCATTTGAGCGAGCGTGTCCGACGTCAGTGTCTGTGTCTCGGTTCCGTCAAGGTTTGGTGCGCGGGTCAGCCGTGACAATTCACGCGCATCAAAACGCGTGAGCGTGCTGCTTTCAGCTCCAAAGAGCCCACCCAAACGCTCGGTCAGGGTGATTGATGGATTGTTCGCCGAACCAATGGAGACATCGGCGATGGCTGGCACAGCAAGGGATGTCGCTGCAAGAAGTGCCGCCACCCATTTCATGGGTTTGAACATTTTTGGAGCCCCCTCCAGAATACGTTAATTGGGCCTTGCGACCCGCTCTTGAGCGCGGCGGATACCCAAAGGCTGACGCAACGTCTACCCCTGCGATCAGATACAGTGTGTTTTAAAGCGGGAATTTAAGTGTAGTTTGGGGCTCACAAAGGCTATGGCCTGCCCGTAACTCATTGAGTTAGAAACCCAATCAGACGCCCATGTTGTCATTAATAGCCAAATGTGCGGCAGCTAGTCGCGCCACGGGGACTCGGAAGGGTGAACAGCTTACATAGTCGAATTTTCGCGCTCGGCAGAACGCAATCGACTCAAGGTTGCCGCCGTGCTCTCCGCATATAGAAAGCGTCACATCAGCGTTTCCATCCCGCCCACGTTCGGCACCGAGCGTGAGCAGTTCACCTACTCCATCAACGTCGAGCCTGTGGAATGGGTCTTCTTCGAACACTCCGTTAGACACATATGCCCCCATGAATCGCCCCGCATCATCGCGGCTAAGGCCGTAAGTCATCTGAGTGAGGTCATTGGTGCCAAAGCTGAGAAACGCACAATGCGGAGCGATCTCGTTTGCGCGGAGTGCGGCGCGCGGTGTCTCAACCATGACACCCAATCTGTAGTCGAACGAGGTGCCCGTTTCGGCGCGGACCGCCGCCGCTACGGCATCAATTCTGTGGCGGACAAGTTCAACCTCGCGCTTCGCCGATACGAGCGGGATCATGATTTCCGGGATGATCGGATCGCCGGCCTCACCTGCGGCAATCGCAGCCAAGAAGATGGCACGCGCCTGAGCTTCATAAATCTCGGGCATCGTTACACCAAGGCGAACACCGCGCAGCCCGAGCATCGGGTTGAATTCGCTTAAGGCTTCGACGCGCCGCGTGACTTTGGACAACGACAGGTCCAATGCGTCTGCGAGCTGGCGGAGAGCATCTCGCCCAGTGGGGAGAAATTCGTGTAGCGGCGGATCCAGCAGGCGAATGCACACAGGCAAGCCCGACATGATTTTGAAAAGGTCCGTTAAATCAGAGACTTGCATTGGCACAAGACGATCCAGCGCCCCCTGCCTGCCCTCATCGGTTTCGGCGAAGATCATTTCCTGCATCACTGTCATTCGATCACCGTCGAAAAACATATGCTCGGTCCTGCAAAGGCCGATGCCCTGCGCATCAAAGGCGCGTGCGACTTTCGCTTCTGATGGCGTGTCTGCGTTGGCACGCACGGCGATGTCGCGAAACTCATCAGCCCAGCCCAGAAGCGTACGGAATTCATCGTCAAGCGCAGGCTCCAAAAGATCGACCGCACCGCGAAGAACGGTTCCCGACGTTCCATCTATGGTGACAAGCTCGCCTGCTCCCAACAGTTCGCCCTTATCTGTTGAGATCGTTTTATCTTTTACATTCAGAGATATACCGGACGCCCCCACGACCCCCGGCAAACCAAGGCCACGCGCGATAACCGCTGCGTGGCTCGTCATGCCGCCTCGTTCCGTCAAAACGCCTTGTGCCGAATGCATGCCACGAATGTCTTCAGGAGATGTCTCGCGCCGGACAAGAATACAGGCCTCACCTCGTGCGGCACTCGCTTGTGCTTCCGCAGACGTAAAGACGAGGCGTCCTGTTGCAGCACCAGGGCTTGCCGCCATACCATGTGCAATCACTGTTCTTGGTGCGTTGGGATCAATTTGCCGGTGCAGCATTTCCGACAGGCCGCCGGGCTGCACCCTAAGCACCGCATCTTCACGCGAAATCACGCCGTCTTCCGCAAGAGAGACCGCGATACGCATGTTGGCACGTTCGCTGCGCACGATGCGCACTGCGTCCAGAACGCTCAGCTGCCCGCCGTCCAGCGTAAACTCGATCTGCATTTCTTCACGCAGTCGCGTACGACAGATGTCACCGTATTCGAGAAGTGTTTCAAAAACGTTAGGACAGAGTTCTTCAAGCGACGGGCCGCGTGGATCTTTCGTGAGAAATACCGCGCTTTCGGCATCAAGCGCGTCCCTTCCCTGCGACTGACTCAAATATCGGCCAGTGATCTGTGGGAGGCCACTAGAGGGGTCGACAAACTGGATCACGCCCGAGCCGGATTCTGGTGGCCCGAGGCCGGGTGCCATGGCTTGCACAACAAGTCCCAAACCCGCATCTGCCGGAGCCCCACGCGCCTGCCGCAAAAGGCGTGCAGTCGTGCCTTCCCATGCGCGCGCCATAGATCTTAAGACGCCGGTGAGTTGTCGCGCTGGTTCTTGAGGAAACTCTTCGTCTGTTTCATCCTCATAAGCCTTTATCATCTCTTGCAGGCGTTCTGTTGAGACGTCCTCATCCAAAGCAAAAAGATCCGGATCGAGATGAGCCACCTGGATGGCATATGTCGCAATGAACCGGGCATAGAGCTTGTTGGCGGCATCGTGGCCGAGCAGGTTTGCGTATTCGCCATGTCGGGCGTGGTTCATGCCAATGTTGAGAATTGCACCGGGGCCACCCCAGTCCGGGTCTTGAGAAGACGGGCGCACGGACAACAAGGGCTTGTCTCCGAAATGCGCAAGTATGGCATTCATGTCGAAATCTGCGCCCGACGCGATGTGCCTAACTGTCAGAAAAGGCAGCGCAATTGTTGAAGGAACGGGGAGATCGAGACGGATGAGACGTTGCAGGCATTTGGCGCGTCCCCCGTGGGTGTGCGCAGAAATGTTCGCCGTGGGATCGACGACAATAAAGTCTGAGATTTCAACAAGTTTCTGCACTGCGGCGTCTCCTTGACTGCCAGCATAGACAGTTGGAGGCTTCGATCAAGAACTGTCAGACAATACTGACACTTCGCCGCAGAAAATGTGGTGTTTTCAACGCGTTCTTGGGCGTGGCTTAAGTGTTAACCGGCTGAAATTCTAAGACTTCAGCCAAATCGGCAACGTGTCGGTATCACGTCGGTATTACGTCGGTGCGGGCGTTCGCAGGGTTTAGGGAGCGTTAACTTTCGCGCTTGCGGCGAGACCGTATTGGTAACCGTTCATTAGCCTAGGTCAGGCAGTTTCCACCCGTGTCAGGTCAGCAACCGCCAAGCAAGCCGCAGAAATGCGATGAAGGAGATTGAGACGATTACGACGTAGGATGTCATTGTCGGCATTGACTTGAACAGCCTCGAAGAACGCATCGATGGGCGCACGCAACCCAGCCAGCGCAGACATCGCGGCGGCAAAGTCTTCGGCTTCCATAGCAGGCGCGATGGTGGCCTCTGCGGTGTCGAGTGCTGCAAAGAGCGCAGTTTCGGCCTCGGTCTCGGCGAGCTTTGGATCAGGCCCAAAGGAGTATTCCACGCCATCTTTCTCTTCCGCCTGGCGGAGGATGTTGTGGGCACGCTTGAAGCCCTGGATGAGGTTCGTGCCGTCTTCGGTATCAAGGAAGGTTTGGAGCGCAGTGGCACGATTAACGAGGAGTGTTAGATCGTCGGAGCCGGGCATGGCGAGCGCCGCGTCAATCACGTCGTGGCGGATGCCGCGGTCGCGGAGGTAAACCTTTAGGCGGTCGTGAATGAAGGAGAGGAGGCTATCCAGCGCCTCAGGAACTGCAGATTCCAGTTCCAGCAGGAAGTCGGCGTCATTCTCGTCGGCCTCTTGCTTAATGGTTTTGAGGGCAGCGCCGAACACCCCAAAGCTTGCGATTGAACGCAGTAGCGAATCCAACCTTTGCGCTGAAAGCTTCCTTCCAGCCTGCGGATCGTTTCGCACAATCTGCGCGCCCATGTGATGCTGCAATTTCAACCGCGCAGACGATTCAAGAATCAATCGGATAACACCAAGCGCCGCTCGACGAAGCGCAAACGGGTCTTTGCTCCCCGTAGGCTTCTCATCAATCGCCCAAAACCCAGTCAAAGTATCTAATTTGTCTGCCAGAGCGACGGCCACGGAGAGTGACCCGGTCGGCACATCATCTGATGGCCCCAGCGGTTGATAGTGCTCTCGGGCGACTGCAGCGACTTCGGCGCTCAAGCCGGATTCCTTCGCGTAGTATTCGCCCATGATGCCCTGCAGTTCGGGGAACTCGTAGACCATTTCGGAGGAGAGGTCCGCCTTGGCGATGCGGGCGGCAGTTTCGGCGTCGTCGACGTTGGCTCCAACGACGGGCGCGATTTCACGGGCGAGGGCTGCAACACGGTCGATTTTTTCTGCCGTCGTGCCAAGCTTGTTGTGGAACGTCACGTTTGAAAGAGCGTCGGTCCAGGTCGCGATGTCTTCCCGAGCGACGCGGAGGTCGTTTTCCCAGAAGAATTTAGCATCGGACAGACGGGCCGAGAGCACCTTTTGGTTGCCCGCAAGGATAGTCGCACCGTTGTCTTCGGTTTCGACGTTGGCGACCGTGATGAACTTCACGATGCGGCCAGATTTGTCTTTCACTGAGAAGAACTTCTGGTGCTCTTTCATCGAGGTCTGAAGGACCTCTGGTGGGAGATTGAGAAAGTCTTCGCCGATGTCACCCATCAAAACCACGGGCCATTCAACGAGACCTGCAACTTCAGCGAGAAGACCTTTGTCTTCAACGACTTCAAGACCATTTGCAAAGGCCATTTGTGTGGCGTCGTGCCAGATCTTTTCGGCGCGCTCATCGCTCGAGAGGATCACATGTGCCTTCTTCAGCTTTGCTGCGTAGTCTTCGAAGTTCCGAACCTGAAAGCGCATCGGATGCATGAACCGGTGGCCGGAGGTCATGTCGTTAGTCTCGATCCCACCGACGTCGCAGCCGACGATCTCGGTCTCGCCGTTCTCAGACAGGATGCAGACTATGGAGTGTAGAGGACGGACCCAACGCAGGCTCCCTGCCCCCCAGCGCATGGACTTTGGCCAGGGGAAGTTCTGGACGGTTTCTTTCAGCGCTTCAGAGATGATCTCGGCAGCAGGGCGGCCTGGCTTCTCGATCGTAGCGAACCAGACCTGCCCTTTTTTGTCGTCGCGTGCCTCAAGTTGGTCCTTCGTCAGTCCTGTAGAGCGCAGAAATCCTTCGAGCGCCTTTTCGGGCGCATCGGTGCGGGGGCCTTTGCGTTCTTCGCGGACAGTCGGGCTTTCGGCGAGCAGATCCTCGACGGTCAGGACCAGACGGCGCGGTGTCGCGAAGGCGCCAGCGGAGGCGTAGGTCAAACCCGCTTCGACAAGGGCGTTCATCATCAACCGCTTCAAATCATCAGCGGCGCGCGCCTGCATCTTGGCGGGGATTTCCTCGGAAAAGAGCTCGATCAGGAGATCAGGCATTAGTTCGTCCTCTCGGGGGGCGTTGGGCAGCCCTCGGGTGGGGCGTTGCCGTCAAAGACTTCTTCGCCGCATTCGTTGATCTGGTGCCAGACAAAACCGCGGCCATCTGTGTGGACGGCGACAATTCGGTCAATACCGTAAATGACGTTGGACGTGCCCATGAAGGCGAGCGCGTCGCCGTTTATGAGGGCCTCGCCGATTTCCTCGGCGTTGAAGCAGTCGAACCAGCCAGGGGCGTTCAGGGGTTCGGCGTCGTCATAAAGCGCGTAGGTTTCAGTCATCATCGCGAGCGACATGGGTGTCGTGAAACAGGCACGGTAGCGGATCGGCGAGGAGTTCGCGTCGATCGCCTGAAAGTCGCCGTACAGGATGGATTCCGGTGCGTTCGACGAGATGGACGTCATCTGGACCATATCGTCGGACGTGGCCTCGATCGTTTCGTAGAAGCCGTATTCCTGCAGGTAATAGACACCTGCTCCGCCGAGAACGCCGGTTGCTATCAGGATTGAGCCGATCACTTTACCGTTCATCCCGCGTCCATTCCGAAGCAAATCAGGTTGCCGTCGGGATCTGTCAGTGTGAGCTCCCGCATGCCATAGACTTTGTCTTCCGGGCCTTGTTTTTCAGGCCAGTTGATGGTTTCGGCGAATGCGTCGCCGTCATCGACGTGCAGGTAGGCGCGCCAGCCGGGGCTGGGTTCTGCATCGGCTCCGTGCCAGCTGTCGACGAAGACTGTCGCGGCGTCGCGGTGGAATATGCCAAAACGGGCTGGGTCGCCGCCTTCTTCGCCCGCACTGAATCCAAGCGTTTCCGTCCAGAACGCTTTTGCGCGTGGGTAGTCGGAGACGCGCAGCACTGGGATCGACGAGGTGATCATTAAGCGGCAGCTCCGGCGGCGTCGGTTTGGACGAAAGCGTCGGCGCAGGCTTTGGCGAGCGCACGGACGCGGCCGATGTAAGCCTGGCGTTCGGTGACCGAGATCACACCGCGGGCGTCGAGCAGGTTAAAGAGGTGGCTGGCCTTAATGCATTGGTCATAGGCCGGGTGGGCCATGATGATTTTCTGGCCGGTTTTGGGGTCGATGTGCTCTTGGTCGAGAATGCGTCTGCATTCGGCTTCAGCGTCTTTGAAGTGCTGGAGCAGACTGTCGGTATCGGCCACATCAAAGTTCCAGCGCGAGTATTCCTGCTCGGTCTGTTTGAAGACGTCGCCGTAGGAAAGCGCAATGGGGCTTTGCGGGTCGTTGAAGGGCATTTCCATGACGTGATCGACGCCAAGGACGTACATCGCGAGGCGTTCGAGGCCGTAGGTTAATTCGCCGGAAACCGGATGACAGTCGTGCCCGCCGACTTGTTGGAAGTAGGTGAATTGCGAGACTTCCATGCCGTCGCACCAAACCTCCCATCCGAGGCCCCATGCGCCAAGCGTCGGACTTTCCCAGTCGTCTTCTACGAAGCGGATGTCGTGCATTGCCATGTCGATGCCGATGGCCTCCAAGCTCCCGAGGTAGAGCTCTTGCAGATTCGGCGGCGAGGGTTTGATGAGCACTTGATACTGATAGTAGTGCTGCAAGCGGTTCGGGTTTTCGCCGTAGCGACCATCTGTGGGGCGACGAGATGGTTGGACGTAAGCCGCCGCCCAGGCCCTATCGCCCAGGGCACGCAAAGTCGTCGCCGGATGGAAGGTCCCTGCCCCGACTTCCATGTCGTAGGGTTGCAGGATGGCGCATCCGTTTGCGGCCCAGTATGCCTGGAGGCGCAGGATGATTTCCTGAAACGACTTTGGTTTATCGACTTGGGCCATATGGGCGGGCTCCGGGTGGTCAAAAATCGCGTTCTCAATAGGCAACACGCCCGAGGTGGTCAATGAACGGTAGGCGCTTTTGACGTGCATGTCGCGGAGACCTAGTTAAAAACGTCGAAACGGCGCAATTGAGCGCCCATGTGCGGACGGGTGGATTATGAATTTTATTGTGCGATTTATGGCTGGGCTGGTTCTTTCGGTCTGGGCGACGGCGGCAATTGCGCAGGGGACGTCTTGGGTCCAAGTCGAAGCGAGACCGAGTGAAGCCCAAGCGCGCGAGCGGGCGGAGTTCTACGCAGGTGGTCTAGCGGATGTTCAAGGGTATCGTTTGGCCTCTGGCTGGTATGCCATTGCGCTTGGTCCGTACTCGGAAGCAGAAGCAGCATCCGTTCTTGCACAGCTTCGCGCATCAGGGCGCATTCCACGGGACAGTTTCCTTGCGAACGGGGCGCAGTTTCGCGCGCAGTTTTTCGCAGGAACAACGACCGGCACTGTGTCAGAGCCAGTTGTCGCGGCACCTTTGGTTGCCGGTGAAGAGACCGAGGCTGAAGCACGGGCCAGTGAGCGTAGCCTGACGCGTGAGGAGCGGTCTTTGGTCCAGATCGCATTGCGCTGGGAAGGCGTTTATTCGGCCGCAATTGATGCCGACTTCGGTCCAGGCACGCGTCGAGCCATGGCAGCCTATCAACAGGCAAGCGGGTTTGAGCCAACGGGTGTGCTGACTACAAAACAGCGCAACGATCTGATTACAGCGTATTCCGATGCTGTTTCCGCCTTGGACATGCGACCATACTCCGAGTCTACCGCGGGGATTGATATTAATCTTCCACTTGGATTGGTGGGATTTGACCGGTACGAGCCGCCATTTGCCCACTTTGAGCCAACGACGGATGACGTGGTGCGGGTTCTTTTGATCTCGCAAACTGGCAATCGGGCGACGCTTCAGTCCCTGTTTGACGTGATGCAGACCCTAGAGATCGTGCCTCTTGATGGGACGCGCAGCTTGCGCCGCAATGATTTCACACTGACCGGCGTAAACGATCAGATCATTTCGCATACATACGCGCGGCTGGATGGCGGGGCCATTAAAGGGTTTTCTCTTATCTGGCCGGCAGACGATGCCAAGAACCAGCGCCTTGCTCTGCAGGCTATGCAGGAAAGTTTCTTACCGACGGAAGGCGTTTTGCCCGACACTGCAGGTTCAGGTGCGCAGAACATCGATCTATTGGCCGGGCTTGCGATCCGTCGCCCGGATCGTTCAAGTTCAGGATTTTACGTCGATAGCGCAGGCGGTATTGTCACAACGGCACGTGCCGTAAACCAATGTTCGCGCGTTACTTTGGGTGAAGACTTGCTGCTGAGCGTGGCGGCAGTGGATGACGGACTTGGTGTCGCGCTGCTGCGCCCGACGGAGGCGCTTGCCCCGTTGGCCTTCGCGCGCCTCGCGTTGGTGGAGCCAAGGTTGCAGTCTGAAATTGCCGTGGCCGGTTACAGCTTCGGCGGGGTACTGACGGCGCCGTCTGTGACCTACGGCACGTTTTCTGACGTCAAAGGGTTGGACGGCGATGCACGGGTTCAGCGCCTGGATGTCATGAGCGAAGCTGGCGATGCGGGCGGCCCCGTTTTTGACGCGAGCGGCGCTGTGATGGGCGTATTGTTGGACGCAAAAGATAGCACGCGGCAGTTGCCGAAGGATGTGGCCTTTGCTCTCGACGCGTCAGTGCTCTCGGAGTTTCTGGCAAACCAGGGTGTCGCATCGCCAACAGGCGCTTTGGACGAGGCCATCGCACCGGAAGATCTGACAGTGCTAGCCGCTGATATGACCGTTTTGGTTAGCTGCTGGAACTGATTGCAGGCGTGACCAGGATAAACGTGGGGCGGCCTTCGTTGAAGGCTGCATTGGTGACGTCGCACAACTCACTAATGGTCTTAGAAGAACAGAACAGCAGGTGTAGGACCACGCGCCAGCGCTGTTCTGCGGAGGTAGCTCAGGGGCCAGCAACACAGGGAATAGGCTATTCGCGGCAGGCCCGGGGGCACCGTCCGCACAACTTCCAATGTTGCAAGGTAACGGAAAGGTACGGAAGCGGGAACCGCCCTCCACAT
>CAYPVG010000408.1:0-14623 GCA_964414085.1 uncultured Boseongicola sp.
AGTGGTTGGTTGATAGTGAAGCTCCGCGTCCAGTTCGAAGGCCGGCTCCATCTGCCCATCGGTGACGATGGCACTCGACTTGTAGCGTTGGTTCATCTCAACGCCATGTGCATCGAATTCGTATTTCTTGAAGGCAATCGCATCGCGGATAGCGGCGCGCTGTTTCTCGGCAGCTTCCCCGGCATCGCAACGCGCCGCGATGCCCGCCTTGATTTTCTCAACATCGTCACCGCCCGTCATGCCCAAGGCTTCGAAGATCGGGCCGAACTCTCCAATCGACTGGTTGGCACGCGTAACAATTTGCTTGGCGACCGGCGCGCGTTCTTCTGTGTAGCTGTCCAAAAGTGCTTCGCCAGCTTGCCCCTTCACAACCGCCGCCAACTTCCAGGCCAGATTAAAGCTGTCTTGAATTGACGTATTCGAACCCAGCCCGTTCGAAGGCGGGTGCCGGTGCGCGGCATCGCCCATAATGAACACACGGCCCTTTTGCATGTTGGTCGCGTAGGCGTCGTTCACCGTCCAAGTGTTGGCGCTGATGAGTTCAATTTCGAGTTCAGGATCTCCCACCAACTGCCGGGCAACGCTTGTTGCGAATTCTTCATCGACTTCAGGTGCAGGCTCGTTGATGTCATATCCCCAAACGATGAGCCACTCGTCCCACGGTCGGATCATGCGAACCAACCCCATGCCAATCCCGCCCACGTCAGCGCCGGGTTGCATAACCCAGTACAAAACGGACGGACGATGGGCGACGTACTTTGACAGGTCAGCCTTGAACAGAATGTTCATTGAGCCGCCAACGCCCATTTTGCCTTCGATCGGCGCGTCGATGTGCTCAGCCACAAGAGAGTTCCCGCCGTCGGCGCCAACCAGATACTTCGAACGCACTTCGAACTCGCGACCCGATAGCCTGTCTAGTAGTTTTGTTGTGACACCTTCCGCATCTTGCACATGACTGAGATACTCGGTCGACATCCTTCCTTGGGCACCACGCTTACAAGCCGTCGAGAACAGGATCGGTTCCATGAAGGTTTGTGGCAGATCATTCATATGACTGGGTGACGCCAGTTGATGTTCCGCGCGGCTAAACGGGTGCTTGCCCCAGCTTTTCATACGACCGATTTCTTCACCCGCGAGGCTCTCGCAGAAGACGTTCTCGCCCATTAGATCTTGCTCGGTCGCGTGCATGTAAGCTTCTGCCTCGACATCATGGCCAAGGTCTCGCAGCACTTCCATTGTGCGCTGGTTCGTAATGTGCGCACGCGGTGTATTGGCCAGCCAGCGATAGCGGTTCACAACCATGTTCTCGACGCCGTAGCTCGACAAAAGTGCGGATGTTGCAGAACCGGCAGGGCCTGTGCCGATAATCAATACATCGGTGGTTATTTCAGCCATTTTTGGCGTTCCTCCCAAGGTCGTGTTGATTTGTTCCTGGAGCCTCCCCGCTCCAGGCGTCTTGCAGGAGCGCGCGAATGCCTTCTGCGGTGATCTCGCGCGGGTTCCAATAAGGTTTTGAAAGCGCAATCTCGGTCGCGCGATCCAAGTCAGTTTCTGTCAGGCCGAGATCGCGAAGCGCCAAAGGCGCACCAAGAGACTTGGCAAAATCCCAGAGCGCCACTCCCGGCCCATCGCCGCCCAACAGGTCTACAATGGGCGCCAACAACTCTGGGACGGCCTCGGCGTTGAAGTGAATTGCATGCGGCAACACGATCGCGTGGGTCTCGGCATGCGGCAGATCGAACGATCCGCCCAGCGTGTGACAAAGCTTGTGATGGAGCGCCATCCCGACCGCCCCCAATACTGCTCCACAAGCGTAGGCCCCACGCTGCGTTTCTTCTCGGGCTTCGATATCATGGGGATCGGCAAGGACTTTTGGCAACGCATCAACAAAGGCGCTTAGTCCTTCCTTGGCGAGTTCGCTGATTTCTTCGGTACGATCACGCGCGTAGAGCGCCTCGGCTGCGTGCGCCATTGCGTTCAACCCGCTGGTCACTGTCAGTGCAGGAGGCAACGTGACGACCAGTTCTGGGTCATAAAGAATGACTTCGGGGAGGACCTTTTGATCAATCAGTGTCGTCTTTACGCCATCTTCAGTTTGCCCGAGGATTGGCGTTGCTTCACTGCCAGCGTAGGTCGTTGGAATAACGATCTGAGGCAAGTCTGTTCGCAATGCCAAGGCTTTGCCCAGCCCGGTGGTTGATCCGCCTCCCAACGCCACAAAACAATCTGCGTTGATCTCTCGCGCATGGCTAAGCGCGTCTTCCGTGACATCAACAGGAGTGTGCATGGTCGCCCTGGTATATATCCCTGCGATATGACCACTAAGCCCAGCAGCAAGGTCCATTGCGGCATCAGACTGATGAGGGGTTGAAAGCACCAAGGCGCTTTGGCAGCCGATCTCTTCCAGAACTTCAAGAATTTCATGACGTATGCCGGCACCGAACCGCACAATTTGCCCTGATATCTCTTGCTCGACGGCCAACATTCCCACGCTCTCAATACTAAATTCACTTGAAAGATAGCGTTTGAAAATATCATCTTGATCGAATTCATGCAGCGCTACATAACATTCAGTTATGAAAATTGACCCACGGCACCTTGAAATTCTCGCAGCCATTGTCGACCACGGTGGCTTGACAGAGGGAGCATCGGCACTCGGAAAATCCCAGCCGAGTGTCTCTCGATCGCTGTCCATGCTGGAAGAGCGGCTCGGCATCGCGCTTTTCGAGCCAAATCGCAGACCATTGCAACCCACCGAATTCTGCCAACGCCTTGCTGAAGAGGGGCGCAAAATTCGCGCTGCCGGCGCTACCGCGACAACAGTCGTTCAGCAGTTCAAGGGCGGACTTCGCGGCGCGGTGCGCGTCGCGGGGTCTCCGTTCTTTATCGACGGGGTTGTCACACCCATTATCGCGTCGTTCCAGTCCGAGTATCCGGACATTCATATAAATCAAAGCTATGGCTACGCGCGTGACGTCATCGACATGATCACAAATGGCACGCTTGATGTGGGAATTGTTCCGATCCGATCAAGCGAAATACCACCCCATATCGACGCACGACAGATCCTGCCTGGCCGCAACGTGATTGCATGCCGCATCGGTCATCCTTTGGTCCGCAAATCCTCAGTGAGGCTTTCGGAAATTGCTCAATACCCATGGATTGCACCGCCGCCCGATAGCCCTCTTTACCACGACTTGCGCGCAGTTCTCGATGGGATCGGGATGCGAGACTTCAAGGTCAGCTTCTCTGGGGGTTCCCTGGCATCCGTTACGGCAGTCCTTGCAAGTTCGGACTCTCTGACGGTTCTTCCCTATTCGGTAGTTTACATGCTGAGACGTCAAAATGCGCTGTCCGCGCTCTCTATCCGGATTGGCGACCCAGATCGTCATCTCTGCATTCTGTCTGCCAAATCGTCGGCCGGTTCTTCGGCGAGCGATAAGCTGGTCAAATTCGTCAAAGCAGAGTTCGCGTCGCTCAACGAGCTGATGCAACGGCGCGAGCAAAACAGCCTTTGGCGATCGTGAGCGTCAGAATCCCACCCGGTCGCCACCCTTGAGGTCGAGAATCTCGCGCGCCTCATCAGGGGTTGCGATCTCGGAGCCCAAGTCTTCGACAATCCGCCGAATCTTTTCGACCTGTTGTGCATTGGACGTCGCCAGTTCACCTCGTTTGATGAACAGGCTGTCTTCCAGTCCTACGCGCACATTGCCGCCCATCTGACTGGCTGTTGTCGCCATTGGCATCTGGGCCGCCCCTGCGGCCAAAATGGACCACCGATAATTGTCGCCGAACAGCTTATCGGCCGTCTTTTTCATGAAGACCAAGTTGTCGATATCTGAGCCAATTCCACCAAGAATGCCCATTACGAATTGCAAAAAGACTGGCGGCTTAAAGAGCCCGATATCCATGCAGAACTTAAGATTATAGAGGTGCCCCACATCATAACACTCGTGCTCAAACTTGATGTTATGTGGTGCAAGCCTTTCCGCAGCTTCTTTTATATCGGCAAATGTGTTCCGAAAAATATTGGCCTCGGACCCTTTGATGTAGGCTTCTTCCCAATCGTATTTGTAGCTCTCATAGCGGGCAGCAAGAGGATGGAACGCGAAGTTGAGCGATCCCATATTCAGCGAACACATTTCGGGGCTAAACTGTTCAGCCGCCCGCAAACGTTCCTTGATCAGCATCGTTGGCGCGCCACCGGTCGTAATATTCACGACGGCATCGGTCGATTGCTTCACGCGTGCAAGCATCCCGGTGTAGTGCTCGGGCTCAACGGATGGTCGTCCGTCCTCGGGATCGCGTGTGTGCAAGTGCAAGATAGCCGCTCCGGCCTCAGCAGCTTCAATGGCCTGATGGGCAATATCATCATGCGAGATAGGCAGGTGATCAGACATCGTTGGAGTATGAATTGCCCCGGTGACGGCACATGTGATGATGACTTTGGGATTCTTGGCCATAGGGTCAGTCTTTCTGCCGAACGCGATAGGACAATGGGAAGAGTTCAAGGTCGTAGCGATCGCGGATCAACCCCCAAACGCCGTTGGGTGCCTTGAGCATTACGACAATAGCGACAAGCCCAAGAACCATGAGATATATCGTTCCATAGTCGGCCAAAACTTCGCGAAGCGCGAAAAAGAGAAGCGTTCCGATAATTGGGCCTTCGAGTGTGCCGATTCCACCAATCACCACAATGAAAATCACGAATGCGGTCCAGTCGTTCACACTGAATGCGGCATCGGGCGATATGCGGAGCTTCTGTAGGAAGATCAGCCCGCCGATAATCGCGGTGAAGGCAGAGGTGACGACATAGACCTCGAGTTTGGTGCGCCAGATGTCGATGCCCAAGCCTGACGCAGCAACTTCGCTATCCCGAATAGCAGTTAGGGCGAGACCGCGACGGGAACGCAGGAACAAGTAGACCGCGAGCAGGATGACGACAGCCGCGCCAAGTGCCAGCCAATAAGAGGTGGCTTCGCGCGCCGCCTTCTTGGCGCCAAGTTCCTTGACGACAGCTACGGGAAGAGACGATCCAGACCCTCCGCCAAGCGCCTGAATTTGCGCGAATGATAGACGGAAAACTTCGGCGACGACCCAAGTGCCGATGGCAAAGTACGCGCCTTTCAGACGGAAGATCAGTGTCGCGATTGGGATTGATATCGCGGCCGCCAGGAGCGCACCGACAAGGATTGCTACAACTGGGTTCAGCCCAGCGAAAACCGTAAGCGCGAAAAGCATGTAGCCTCCGAACCCAACGTACGCCTGCTGCCCGACGCTCACCAAACCGGCATAACCCGCCATGAGGTTCCATAGGCAAGCCAACGAAAGATAGAGGTAAATCTCTCCCATCAATCGCATATCCGCCCTGCCCGCCCACCACGGCGCGGCAGCCAGAACAACGAGGCCCAGCAATCCTACCACCATCGCAATCCGCGATGCGCGAGTGGAACGGGTGACGGAAGCGGAGCTCAATGTTCCACCCTCGGGAATAGGCCGTTCGGGCGCACGGCAAGCACTATTAGGAAGGCGATGTGACCCGCGAGAAGCTGAAAGCCTGGGTCAATTTTGGCCCCGATCGTCTGAGCGACACCAAGAATAACGCCGCCAGCCAAAGTGCCCCAGAGGTTGCCCAACCCTCCGATGATGACCGCTTCAAATCCGAAGATGAGGCGGCCGCCGCCGATGGCCGGATCGAAGCTTGTGCGCATTCCAAGAAGGATACCTGCGACGGCGACCACAGCGAGTGCCAGCGCCATAGCAAGACCGAAGACGTGTGCTTTGTTCAGCCCCATCAGTTGGGCGATATCCTGATTGTCACTGACGGCCCGAAATCCGCGCCCTAGGGAAGTGCGATAGAAAATGAACTGGAGACCTGCGATGACGGCGACCGCGATCAGGAATGTCGTTAGAGGAAGGACACCAATGGCGAGGTCGCCCATTTCGATGCTGGCCACCTCGATACCACCCCCGTCAAGTTTGCGCGGATCCGCAGTGTAGGTCTCTAGCAGCGCATTCTGAATGATTACTGAAAGGCCGAATGTTACCAACAGCGGGGGCAGGATATCGTCACCAAGTGTTTGGTTTAGGATGCCGCGCTGCAACACGTAGCCAAGCCCTGCCATGGCAGGCATCACAATCAACAATGCCAAGAAGGGATGCACGCCGAGCATAACGGTTGTCGTCAGTCCCATGTAGGCTGCGAGTATGATCAGGTCGCCATGCGCAATGTTCACAAGCCGCATAACGCCGAAAATTAGCGACAATCCAGCCGCGAAAAGTGCGTAAAGGCCTCCCAAGAGTACGCCCTGCACGATGACACCCGTCCACTCAATCATGCGTCCATCCCAAAATAAGCGGCCGTGATCTCTTCGTGGGTGACATCACCCGTTGCGCCTTCCAGTGATATCCGCCCTTCTTGCAAGCAGTAGATACGGGAAGAAACCTTCAGTGCTTGCGCGATATCCTGCTCTACGATCATCGCGGTCATTCCTTCGCCAACTATACCGGGCAAGGCCGCGTAAATCTGGCGGATGATGACGGGAGCAAGCCCAAGCGAAATCTCATCAAACAGTATGAGGTCCGGATTGGCCATAAGCGCACGACCAATGGCAACCATCTGTTGCTGCCCTCCCGAGAGCGAGGTTGACGCCTGATGGCGACGCTCTTCAAGGATCGGAAAGAGTTCATAGACCTTCTTCAATGACCAATGGCCCGGACGGCCGACTTTCCCGCCAATTAACAAGTTCTCTTCGACTGAGAGCGAGGGGAAAAGCTGTCGTCCTTCTGGCACAAGCGCAATCCCAAGTCCGGCAACTTCATCTGCTCGAAGTGCGCCGATTGCTTGCCCCCGATAACGCACGCCGTCTGCGCGGTTGCTCAGCAAGCCGGAGATTGAGCGCATTAGAGTGGTTTTGCCAGCACCATTCGCGCCTATGATAGCTATTACCTCGCCTTCGTTGATCGACATGTCCAAACCATAGAGTGCTTGGAAGTCACCGTAGTGGGCATCGAGACCAGAGAGGGTTAACAACGCGTCAGGCATCGGGATCGACCCCAAGGTAAATCTCTTTGACTTCAGGGCTTTCCATGATGGTTTTCGGATCGCCCTCGGCGATCTTTTTGCCGAAGTCGATGACAATGATCCGTTCGACCACTGCCAGGAGCGCGTGAATCACGTGCTCTATCCAGACGATCGTCGTTCCGCGTGCGTGGATATTCTGGATCGTCGCGATCAATGATTGGCATTCGGCCTCGGTTAGTCCGCCGGCAATCTCATCAAGCAGGAGGAGTTTTGGCTTGGCCGAGAGTGCACGGGTCAGTTCCAGCCTTTTGCGCTCGAGAAGCGTAAGGGTCCCGGCCCGCGCATTCGCTTTTGCCAAAAGTCCGGTATCTTCCAAAACAGAGAGAGCATGCTCCTCGGCCTCGTGCCCGGAAAGTCCTGCCCCTTGCGTCGCGCCAACGAGAGCATTCTCGAACACCGTCATTCCGCCGAAAGGCTGCGGAATTTGAAACGACCGCGCGATGCCAGCTTTGCATCGCGCGGCCGCTGAATGTTTGGTGATGTCCGCACCAGCGAAGCCGATCTGGCCGGAATCTGCTTTCAGAGTACCGGTGATCAGATTGAAAAGGCTCGTCTTTCCCGCACCGTTCGGACCGAGAATGCCCACTGCCTCGCCCTCTGAAATTTCAAAGGACGTGGCGTCGGCGACCACGACAGCGCCGAAGGACTTTTGCAGTCCCTGGATCGAAAGAAGTGCGGACATGGCCCTCGTTACGCGAGCAGCTGCAGTTCGCCGCCCACCGGAATTTCCGGTGCCTGAGTATTGTTGGTAATCACCAACTCTACCCCATTTCCGTTGTCCTGCCATTGGCCGGAGACGAGCGGCGTCTTGGTAACGTTCGGCACTGGTCCATTCGACCAATTCACCGTACCAACGATTGTGTTGATATTGGTTGAACCAATCGCTGCTGAAACTGCATCGGCGTCCTCAAGGTCCTCGGCGCGTCCGATCACATCGGCAACTACCTCAAACAGAGCGTGCTTAAACCCGATCGGCTGAGTCCAAGGGCGACCTGTCGCGTTCGAGTATCCTGCGGCGAGATCGCCTGCCGAAGTGCCTGTCAGAGACGAATTAAATGGATGGTTTGGCGACCACCAGATTTCCGAAGAAAGGCCAACACCGCGGTCACCCAAAGCTTCGATGGCCGACGGGAAGAGAAGCGCCTTACCCACGGTGGCCACTTTAGGCTGGAACCCTTGCTGCGCAGCCTGGCTCCAGAAGGTGCCGAAGTCTGGCGGGATCATGACACCGGTAACGATCTCACAACCTGCATCTTTAAAGGCACTGATATAGTTAGAGAAATCGTCCGTCAGTGGCTGGTAGCGGCCGGGATCGACCAATTCAAAGCCTTGAGCCGCAAGCGGTGACGGCAAGCCAAGCTCCGGATGGCCCCAGGCATTTCCGTCGGCATCGTTGGGGAACAAGCCTCCGACTTTCTTGGCCACACCGCTGTCATTCCAAAGGCTGGTGAAGTTGGCGATGATGTCCTCAAGGCCCCAGAAGAAATGATAGGTGTAAGCAAAGCCTTCAGCCGGATTGCCACCACGGCCAAAGAAGTATGGCTGCCACGGTGCGTCGGTCGTGATGCAAGGGATCTCATTAATCTCTGCCTGGTCGGCCACCGGGTTCGTAGTGTCCGGCGTTGCTGCAGCCGTGATAATATCAACCTCATCATCAAGGATCAGTTCTGCGGCGACTTCGGCGGCGCGGTTCGGGTTGGACTGGCTGTCCTTCTTGATGATCTCGATGTTGTAGGACTTGCCGTTGTTTTCGACACCCCCTTCAAAGTGCGCGCGGAGACCTTCAAGAATATAATCGTCTGCTTCTGCGAAACCGGCCAATGGCCCGGTCGAAGGAGTCACAAACCCGACTTTGATCGTCGGCGACTGCGCATAAGCCCTAGTAGAAGTCAGTATGGCCGGGGCAGCTACACCTGCGGCTAACCCTCCCAATACGTGGCGTCTTGTTGTGGTTTTCATTGGTTTCCTCCCATCGTCGACTTCACGTCGTTTGATCGATTTTCTGTTCCAGTCTTAAACATTATATGGCCGACAGTTATAAAATTTACGCCGATCAATATAACACTCCGTTATGAGTTTTCGGCCGGCAGAATGTTCTCCAGTTTTCTTAGGTGATCCGCGATCCGTTCCTTGGTGGCCATAAGATCCTCCTTGGCCCAATTTCTAAACCCGGCCCCCGTTGCCATACCCGTGCGCCCAGCATCGATCATTTCCTGGAGCAATGGAGATGGTTCATCTGTCGCCTCCAAATCAAAAAGCACCTGTTTGTGGATGTCCTGTGTCAGTTCCAGACCGACCAAATCGGCGTTCTCAATGGGCCCAAGGACTGCAAGGCGCCTCCCGAAACTCGCCTTTACCACATCGTCTACCGCTTTTGCCGTGCAGATACCGTTCTCTACGAGGCTGATCGCCTCGCGCCAAAGTGCATGTTGGAGCCGATTGCCGATGAACCCCGGCACATCTTTCTCGACCATGACCGGGGTCTTTCCGACCTTGCCCAACAGGTCGTGGATCGTGTCCGCACAAGCCGTATCGGTCCACTCAGTTTTAACGACCTCTACCAAAGGGATCATGTGTGGCGGGTTCCACCAATGCGTGCCAAGCGCACGGTGACGCGTCGAGAGGCCGTTCATGATCTTGGAGATTTGAATAACCGAAGTGTTGGATGCGAGGATCGCATGGTCAGGAGCATGTGTCTCGATCTCGGCAAATAGCGTTTGCTTAAGTTCGAGCTTTTCTGGTGCAGCTTCAAACACATAGTCTGCAGCCTGCACGGCATCGGGGATGTCCTGATACGTCGCAATCCGCGTCACCGCTCCTTCGATCTCGTCCGCACCTGCGCCGAGCAGCGCCAAACTTTCACGTACACGGGCTGCAACGCTGCGCCGCATCTCGTCTACAGGCTCGACCACTGCCACATCGTGACCCGCCCGTGCAAAAGTAAGCGCAATGCCATGGCCCATAAGTCCGCCACCGATGACGGCAACCCGGCTCATCCTGCTGTGTACCCGCCGTCAGCGTAAAGGATGTGCCCGGTGTAGAAATCGCTCGCACGCGAAGCGAGGAACAACAACGGGCCCGCCAGATCTTCGGGCTCTCCCAGACGTCCTTTCGGTACACGCGCCAAGAAACCTGTGCGCACCGTCTTGGCGTGGTCATCATCGCCGAACATCCAAGCCGTCAGCGGCGACCGGAACACTGTTGGTGCTATCGCATTCACCGTAATGCCTGTCGGCCCCAGCTCGCATCCAAGCGCCTTTGTGATTCCGTCGACAGCGGCCTTGGAGGCGCAATAGGCTGTGTACCCCGCTGGGTGACCAAGCAAACCTCGCGCCGACGACATGAGAACAATCTTACCGCCCTCACCCTGCGCTTTCATCTGCCCCGCAGCGGCGCGCGCCATCAGCCAAGACTGCGTGACATTGGCATCCATGATGCTCTCGAATGTTGCGGGCTCCATATCGTTGATTAGCGCAACCTTGTTCATGCCGGACGCGACGACGAGGATGTCCAATCTGCCAAACGCTTCGACGGCTTTGGCGACCAATGCCTCGCACGCATCTTCACTGTCGGGACGCCCGTTCACCTGAACGACTTCACCTTTGCAGCGCTCGGCCACATCAGCCATCGCCGTGGCGTTGCCGGCGGCGAGCACCAGTTTACAGCCTGCGCCTGACAGCGCTTCTGCGGCCACCGCACCAAATGCACCCGACGCACCAGTGATCAACGCCACTTTGCCGGCGACATCGAACATCGAAATTGGGTCAGATAAACTCATTTCGGGCGTCCCCCCTCCGGATACGGAATCACCACCAGCATTTTGCAAACGTGGTTCGACTTATTCTCGATCCTGCGCTCTTGGCCGGGTGGCACCGTGCAACTATCCATTGGACCTAGCACCTCTGTTCCGCCGTCCCATTCAAGGGTCATCTCACCCTCAAGGACGACATAAACCTTCTCGAATGGCGTGCTGTCCGGCCCTGCGCCGCCGCCAGGAAGGAATTGGCTGAATCCCACCCACTGGTTTTCGGGGCCACCATCCTCAAATCCTTGAAGACGCAAGCCGATGACACCCCAATGATTTGGGGCCTCGTACATGCCTGCGTCTTCGAACCGCTTGATCAGCATCAGAAGCTCTCGCCAGCTTCGATCCGGTAGTTCTGACCTTTGTCGATCATGGCGACCAGCCGGATGATGCAGCCATCACCGCGATCCCAATTCCATGGGAAGAAGGCAAAGGTGCAGCGCTTGCCCGTCACGGCGTCGAGGTCGCCGCCAACGTTTTCGATGCCCAAGATGCCATTCTTGAAGAGGATGTTGTGTACCGGCTCCCATTCCGGAAATGCCTCTTCCCAAGGAATGCCGCCGGACCATTCTTTATACTCTTCCGCCAAATGCGGGTGCAGCGGCCCGTTCCGGTGAGGGCCGATAGCGGTCGCCAATGGGTGGTCGTTGGCTTGAGTGTCGTGGCCGACAACTTTGATGCCTTTCTCCACCATCCACTCCCCTGCCGACGGCACGAGCCCGGGGCAATGGGTGAAGTAATCGCCATCTTCGTACTGGTGATGCCATCCCGTGTTAATGATCAAGACATCGTTCTTGCGGATGGCATGACCGCAGGCCTTCTCAAGATCGTCGGCAGTGATTGGCTCCCACATCTTCTTCGGGATGTTCACGACAAGCCCTGATCCAAAGAAATGTGGGAGCGGCACCTCATCGATGAATGGTGTGCCCTGCACCACATGCGCGGGGGCGTCGATATGAGTGGTCACATGCATCGTCGTGGTGAGGGTCTGGCTAAGGACGCCCGACTTCGCCATGTAGTGCATCCGTTCAATCTGGACGTCCCTGAAATACGGCCAGTTGGGGCACTGAAATCCATACCGGTGGCTGAGATTGTAGAACTCAAGCCCCATGTCGTTGTTGGTGTTTTCCTGAAATTCAATGCCACGAACAGTAATCGTCATCGTCGTCTCCTCCCGTCGCGCTTAGCTGTTTTGCAATATGGTGCGACTGTATCGTATTTCGGTCAAGTCTTGATTTGCACCGTATTGCGGGCTATTTCGAATTGAATGAAATCTGGCAAAGAACCTTTTTGAGAGAAGAAATGGCAACTGTCGAAACTCAAAATAATTCAAGTATTCAAGTAATTTCACGCGCGGCCAGCATACTTCGAGCACTTGCTCAAAGCTCGGGAGGGATGAGCCTTGGGCAGATCGCAACTCGTGTGAATTTGCCCCGATCTACGGTACAGCGCATTGTCGCAGCGCTCAGTGCTGAGGGATATATTGTCTCGGATGGCGGGAGTGGGGGAATCAGGCTCGGGCCTGAGATTCAAGGTCTGGCACAAGCTGCCGCGGGCGATTTGAAAGAGCGTTTACGTCCAGTGATGCGGGACATTGCGGCGAAGACTGGCGAAACGGTCGACCTTGCCGTTTTGAAGCGCGGGCGCATGCACTTCATCGATCAGATTGTTGGAACGCACCGCCTGCGCACAGTATCGAGCATTGGCGAGACTTTCCCGCTCACCACGACCGCAAATGGCAAGGCCGCTCTTGCCTGCCTTGATCAAACCGAGGCCGCGCGTCTGGTCTTGGCAGAACTTGAGGCAGACGGTGCCGACAATCGCTTGATGGGTGTGCTGGAAAACCTCGAAAGAATTCGCACCGGTTCTCTTGCTATTGATGAAGACGAGCACACCGACGGCATCTCGGCCATGGGCTTTGCGCTGCATGATGCGACTGGCGATGTGATAGCAATCTCGGTCCCTGTCCCGAGCAGCCGGTTTTCACGGGTGCGCGGACAACTATCCCAAGCGTTGATGAAAGCGCGGGATAGTTTGCGTTAAAAGTCTACCGTCCAACGGTTTCAAAAGCCTAAGAGAGCCGTCCTGCGTGATGCAACGAAACTCTCATTACAAACTAGCTAACTAAGACTGCACCAGAGAACACGAACCAGTAGACAAATTGGCATTGAGAAAAGAAAGAAATTCCCAACTAACCAGACAATCAAAGCAACTTGGAGAGAATATATGGCGCACCCGAGAGGATTCGAACCTCTGGCCTCTGCCTTCGGAGGGCAGCGCTCTATCCAGCTGAGCTACGGGTGCCTGCCTAGGCGTATAGCGACGCGTTACTGCGCATGCAATATTGGAAAGAACCCGAATGAAGAGCCTGCGTCCGAGTGGAACGCAGGCTCTCTTGCTGAGGTGGGATCTACCTCAGGGACGCGGCGCCGAACCGGGGACCGAGCTTCCGGTGAGCGTAGCGCGTATGGGCGCAGTTGAACTGTCATCGCGACCACCGTCGCGCCCCGGGGGCGGCGGAGGACAATCCCATACGACCGAACCATCAGCCAGTGTGATCGGATCGCAATCGTCTTCTGGTATGCACTCAGGTGGCTGAGGCGCGGTTCCGGGCACGTAAACGTATCCCTCTTCGCATGCGCCACCTCCAAATTTGTCGAATGTTGGCTCAGGAGCGATCATAGGTTCGGGCTGGCTGGCGCACGCGCCAAGTACACCAAGAACGCCTGCAAATGCCGCCAGGTTAAGTATTCTCATGGTTCTTCCTTCGTCGAGTATTGGCTGCACAGTGTTTGGCACACTGGACACCTCTTCGGTTTTAGGTGCCCGCGGTCTAGACATTAAGCAGAATACTTACATAGTTACTCTGCAAAAATGCAGGATAAAGTATGGACTGGGATCATATCAAAGTCGTACTCGCGGTGGCTCGGGGCGGCAACCTGACCAAAGCGGCACAGCTGTTGGGGATGGACCAAACCACGGCGGGACGACGACTTACAGCATTGGAAGAGCAACTGGGATCCGTCCTTTTTGTGCGATCCAAGAGCGGCTTTGTTTTGACGGAACAGGGCCAGATTGTCGTTGAGCGCGCGAAGGATGTCGAAAATGATGTCGATAGGCTACTTGAGGAAGTGGCTGCGAGCCGCGAGGGCATTGCCGGCATCGTGAGGCTTATGGCTAACAATTGGATGCTTGAGCGTTTGGCGGAAACGGTATTGCCGTCCCTCTTGGCGGATCACCCAAGACTTCAGCTAGTCTTGTCGGGTCGTTTGCCACCTGCGCCGCTTCATGGAGAAGCAACGTTGTCATTGTGGTTTGATGCCGAGGCACGCGCGACCGAAACATCTCTGCCATTATGTCGGGTTCCCTATGCAACCTATCGTGCAAAGGGAGCCGACGTGCCTCGTAACTATTGGGTTCAGTTCCGTGACGATGACGCGTTTGGTCCCTCGTTCTCACGCCTAATTCAACGTCGCCTCGACCCATCTGCAGAGGTGCGCATGACTGCCACAGATGCTCACATTTTGCGCGCAGCGGCCAGACAGGGCATCGGGAATTGTATTCTTCCTATGTGTGTCGCCGAAGACGATCCGGAACTGGAGCGGCTCCCTGAGTCCACAAAGCCAATATGGCGTGTGCTACATCTTCACCAGAATCAGGACCACGTGGATATGCAGCGCGTGGACGTCGTCCGCGCTGCCCTATTCAGCGCAATCGAAAGAGCCTTCGGTGGC
>CAYPVG010000409.1:0-15664 GCA_964414085.1 uncultured Boseongicola sp.
CATCTTGCGGGACGCTAAAGATTTGCAGAATTTTGGCGTTGGATTTGCCGGGATCAACGCGAACGATGCTGCGATGTATCCCGCAGACAGTTTTGAGAACATGAAAAAGTTGGCTGAGGAGCGGAGTTTTCCATTCCCCTACCTGCACGATGAAACCCAAGCAGTCGCGCGGGTCTACGGAGCGGAGTGCACGCCGGATTTCTTCGGTTTCAACAGCAATCTAGAATTGCAGTATCGTGGGCGGCTTGATGCGTCTCGGGCAACCGCTGGACCCTCTGATCTGAAACGGGATCTCTTTGATGCCATGGTTGCGGTCGCGAAGACCGGGCAGGGGCCCCGCGACCAGATTGCTTCTATGGGGTGTTCTATCAAGTGGAAGGCCGCCTGAACTAGCGGCCCTCGCCTTTAGATTTTCAACGCCAGCTGCGGCGATGTCACGTCTATGCCAAGTGCCTTGCCGACAGCATAGTAGGTCAGTTTTCCCGCGTGAACGTTTAGACCGTTCAGCAGATGCTCGTCTTCCTCGCAGGCTGATTTCCAGCCCTTGTCCGCAATACTGAGCAGGTAGGGCATTGTCGCGTTTGTCAGCGCGATGGTGGATGTTCTGGCAACAGCCCCCGGCATATTCGCGACGCAGTAATGCATGACGCCGTCCACTTCGTAGATCGGGTCCTGATGTGTCGTCGCCTTTGACGTCTCAAAGCACCCGCCTTGATCGATTGCGACATCGACGATCGCCGCACCTGGCTTCATGCCTGACAAGTCTGCGCGGGATACAAGCTTTGGGGCGGCGGCGCCGGGAATAAGAACCGCGCCGATAACCATATCTGCGTCAAAAATCAGTTCCTGTGTTGCAGCTGCGCTTGAGTATCGGTTCTTGAACACATGGCCGAAAACGTCGTCCAGGTAACGCAGCCTTGGAAGTGAGCGATCTAGTACGGTCACATCAGCGCCCATGCCAGCCGCGATCTTAGCCGCGTGGGTGCCCACGACTCCGCCACCAATCACAACGACTTTGGCTGGGCCTACTCCTGGAACTCCCCCCAATAGGACGCCACGCCCTCCGTTCGCCTTTTGCAACGTCCATGCGCCCACCTGCGGAGCCAAACGGCCGGCGACTTCCGACATTGGCGCAAGAAGCGGCAGGCCGCCGCGATCATCGGTGACTGTCTCGTATGCAATGCAGGTCGCACCGCTTTCGATGAGGTCCTTGGTCTGCTCAGGATCGGGAGCCAGATGAAGGTAGGTGAAAAGAACCTGGCCATCTCTCAGCATCCTGCGTTCTGGCGCTTGTGGCTCCTTCACCTTGACGATCATGTCGGCGCTCGCGAACACCTCTTCGGCTGTGTCAACGATGTCTGCACCGACGCCGCGATAGTCGTCGTCAGTAAACCCTGCACCGGTACCTGCAGTTGCCTGAACAATGACAGTGTGGCCATGGCGAACCGCTTCACCCGCAGTTGCAGGTGTCATGCCAACGCGAAACTCTTGTGCCTTAATCTCTTTGGGGCAACCGATGATCATTGGTCTTCTCCTCCTCAATCCGCTTCAATTAGGGGCAATTCGAGTGAAATAACTGTGCAGACTTTGCCTACTGTTTGCGTTAAACTTGGAGGAATCTTCGATAAAAAGGTAAAATCTAGAGGAATTCTTCTGCAATGATCGACTTGGACGCGACAGATGCCCGAATACTGACGGTTCTTCAACGGAAAGGCCGCATCTCGAATGCTGACCTATCGGACGAGGTGAACCTTTCGGCCTCGGCCTGTCACCGGCGGGTCCAACGACTTGAGGATGCGGGCATCATAAGAGATTACGTCGCGCTTCTAAATCCTCACAAACTAGGGCGCCCAACAGTTGTGTTTGTAGAGATCACGCTATCGGGTCAAGCCGACGAAGTTTTGGACGCCTTCGAGCGCGAAGTACGTTTGGTTCCAGATGTTTTGGAATGCCACTTAATGGCCGGTACAGCAGATTACTTATTGAAGGTCGTTGCCAAGGACACCGAAGATTTTGCACGCATTCACCGCAGATATCTCGCCCGCCTGCCTGGGGTGGCGCAAATGCATTCCTCGTTTGCTCTGCGAATTGTCCGTCAAACAACGGCGCTGCCTGTCTAGACTGAACTTCAAGAGATACGGGTTTGGCTTATGCTTCAACGATTTCGAAGTCGTGCGTAATCTCGACAGTTGCAGACAGCATGCGGGTAGCTGAGCAATACTTCTCTGCTGACAGCGAAACAGCCCGTTCCACGAGAGCGGGCTTTACGCCCCGGCCTACGACGACGAAGTGCATGTGAATATGAGTAAAGACGGCGGGAACGCTATCCGCACGCTCTGCTGTCAGCTCAACTCGAACGTCATCAAAATCGCTACGTGCTTTTTCGAGAATTGAGACGATGTCAAACGACGAACACGCCCCGGTACCCAAAAGAATGAGTTCCATCGCACTTGGGCCCGGCTTAGGGGTGGTTTCGGTCGCTTGGCCCATTGTGACTTGGAACCCGTCTTCCGTGGTGCCCTCAAAAGTGCGCGCTCCGGACCATCTTATTTCTGACTTCATAAATCGCTCTCCAGATGCCGCAGTTCGAATAGAACTATCGACCGCAATTGGCCAGTGCGTCCATCAGAACATGGCACCATCGATCAAAGTCTCGATGAACACAGGCAAGGCCGACTTCAACTTAAGCCACCCTTAGCTTTCCCAAAAACAACAAACCCCCGGAGCGTCCGCTTCGGGGGTCGTCGTTGGTCGCCGTTAAGGGCGTCCCAGTGTCTAAAGCCTCAGCTCAGAGCATTCCCTCGCGCTGTGCCTTTTTACGGGCAAGCTTGCGGGCGCGGCGGATGGCTTCAGCCTTCTCGCGCGCTTTTTTCTCGGAGGGCTTCTCGAAATGCTGCCGAAGCTTCATTTCGCGGAAAACGCCCTCACGCTGGAGCTTCTTTTTCAGGGCACGAAGCGCCTGATCGACATTATTGTCGCGAACACTGACCTGCATGTGGTTGTCACCACCTTTCTAAGTTAGAGTTGCAAGAATTGCAGGAGGTGGCGCTATAGCAGGGCCGATCTAACTTGTCTACCTTCGCTGATCTTATTGAGGACCGGTGTATGACCGATACAGCGCGTATGAAACTTTTGGATGCGATCTTGCCGCATATTCCGTTTGACGGATGGACCGATGACGCCTTTGAGGCGGCTGCAGTGGATACCGGACTTGAGCTTTCTCAAGCCCGAACGTTGTGCCCAAGAGGTGCCATCGACCTGGCGGTCGATTATCATCGGCGCGGTGATGCGGCGATGGTTTCTGCGCTGGAAACCAGTGACTTGTCCGGGATGCGCTTTCGCGACAGGGTCGCAGCAGCCCTTCGGCTTCGCGTGGATGCGATGGATGACCGCGAAGCAGTGCGGCGCGCTTCAGCTTTGTTCGCCTTGCCCCAGCACAGTGCCGAAGGTGCAAAGCTGATTTGGGAAACTTCCGACAAAATCTGGAATGCACTTGGCGACACATCGCGTGACGTGAATTGGTACACAAAACGCGCGACATTGTCCGGTGTTTGGGCTTCTACTGTCTTATACTGGCTGGGCGACGAAAGCCCGGAACACAAAGACACAAGCGACTTCATAGACCGTCGAATCGATAATGTTATGCAGATCGAGAAGGTGAAGGCCTCGCTGCGGGAAAACCCATTGACCAAGCCGTTAATGTCCTTTCAGAGCGCCTTGTTTGCAGGTGTTACAGCGCCGAATGCCAGAAAGCGGGACGATGTGCCTGGCCGCTGGGCGACACCTGAGGCGCACCAAGACCAGTGAAAGACCAGCCAATGCGCGCCGTTGAAATCGTAGCTCCCGGTGGGCCGGATGCTTTGCAGATGTGCGAGCGACCAGTACCCGAACCTGGACCGGGAGAAGTGTTGATCAAGATCGCTTATGCTGGCGTGAATGGGCCTGATGTGCATCAGCGCAAGGGACTTTATCGGGCTCCGGCAGACGCGTCCGATTTGCCCGGCTTGGAAGCGTCGGGGCAAGTCGTGGGGATAGGTCCTGGAGTCTCTGGTTTCCATATTGGTGACGCCGTTTGCGCACTTCTGCCGGGCGGCGGCTATGCTGAATTTGCGACGACGCATGCCCGTCATTGCTTGCCGATTCCGAGCGGCCTATCGCTCGAGCAGGCCGCGGCGCTGCCAGAAACTGTTTTCACGGTTTGGTCCAATGTTTTCATGTCTGGAAGGCTACGGGCGGGACAGACTTTCTTGGTCCATGGCGGAACAGGGGGCATTGGCTCGACTGCGATCCAACTTGGAGCAGCGTTTGGCGCCAGAGTATTTGCGACTGCGGGTAGCGACAAAAAAGTAGCCTTGTGCGAGCAGCTTGGTGCCGAACGAGGGATCAACTATCGCGAAGAGGACTATGTTGAAGTACTTCGCAAGTCTGGCCGCGCTGACCTAATCCTCGACATTGTGGGTGGAGACTACATTCAGCGTAACATAAAGGCGCTTAAAGATGACGGGCGTCTGCAAATGATCGCCTTTCAAACCGGTGCCAAGGCACAGATTGGCTTCGGCGAAGTGATGCTGCGTAGATTGACTTTGTCGGGCACGACTTTGCGTCCGCAGTCTGTCGAAGCAAAGGCAAAGATTGCGGGTGAGTTGCTAGCGAATGTTTGGCCGTATTTGAATGCGGGTTCGATATTGCCTTTGATGGCAGCGACATTTCCGCTTGAGAGTGCGGCGGACGCGCATAGAGCGCTCGAAGGTGATCATATTGGCAATATCGTATTGAAAGTCAGCTAGGGAGGCCCTCATGACAATAATTCCCACTTACGGCGTGGTTCCGGCGATGGGCTACGGGACATATATGCGGAAAGGCGAAGAGTGCCTGAAATGCGTCTCACACGCGGTGGAAGTCGGTTATCGCCACTTCGATACAGCGGCCTTTTACGAGAACGAAGTTGACGTTGGTCAGGCGTTGTCGGGTACAGGCATCGCGCGAGAGGAACTTTTTGTTACCACTAAAGTCTGGTTCGACCATCTTGGAAAAGGACAGGTGCGTTCATCCGCGACGGCGTCGTTGGAACGTCTCGGCATGGACTATGTGGACCTGCTGCTCATCCATTGGCCGTCCCCCAATGACGCTGAGCCGCTCCCGCAATACATGGAAGAGATCGCAAGCCTCAAAGAAGAGGGTTTGACCCGCCACATTGGTGTGTCGAACTTTACGAAGCGGCATATCGATCAGGCTATCGACGTTGTAGGGGCATCTGCGATCGCGACGAACCAGTGCGAATTGAATGTTATGTTCCACAACGAGCCCATTGTCGCTCATTGTCAAAATGCCGGTATCCCAATGACAGCTTATCTGCCCCTTGCAAAAGGCGACGCTTCGTCGGGCAATGAGCTTGAGGCGATGGGTAAGAAATATGATGCCACTGCCGCCCAGATTGCCTTGTCGTGGCTTTTGGGGAAGGGACACATCGCTATCCCGTCATCGTCGAATCTTGAACGGATCGAACAAAACTTCAAATCGGCGGACATCTCTTTAAGTCAGGGAGACATTATGACCCTTGATGCTATGAGTGCGCCGCGTCGCGTGAATCCCGCTTGGGCACCAGACTGGGACGTTTAGCGGATCGGAGCGAACAAGGCATCCTGCATACGACAATCGCGTGCGACTGAACCCGTGCAGGGGCGTGGTTCAAGATCGCGAGTTAGGCAGATGCGCGTTTCCTGAATGCGATTGGCTTTGCAGGTGACCGTGACACCGTCCGGGCTAAGACGGGGATTGTCTTCGAGGAAAGCGTCTTCGATCACCGAAGCTGGAAGTTCCACAGCCCGCGACAGTTGTCGGAAGACTTGAGGCCGGTTGACATGGTCGTAGGCTTCGCGTGCCAAAGCATAGTAATCCTCAGACGATAGTCCCGAACATCGTCCGTGTTTATTCCATTGATGCCACGCTGACCCGGATGATCCCATAATGTCCGCCATGGCGGCTGTTTCGCTTCGGGATGGGTTTCGCGCACGTGTGTTGCAATAGCTAGGCCAGCCCTGTTCGTACTGCGGCCAAAGGCCATGCAGAACCCACCCGAAATCTGCGTCGTCTTCGCATTGAGGAGAACCGCGATTATCGCCCTCAAGCGCGCACCATGTCGGAGACCAGCTGAGCGCAAGTACGTAATAATCGAAGTCGCCAGCACGTTCCCCATCCGCCCAGGCCGCGACAGCAGACATTAACCAAACCACAATCCAGCGCATTTACTCTTCCCTCTGGGGCAAATCGAGACTATATCCCCGCCAACTTCCCCGAAATCGAGGAACTGGTCCAGTCGGACCGCCGATTTCACGGCGCGGGAAAGATGTGTCAGGAGACTGCGATATGAACAAACCGATTATGGCCAAAGCGACCGCCGTCTGGTTGGTCGACAATACAACGATCACTTTCAAGCAAGTTGCGGACTTCTGTGGTCTGCATGAGTTGGAAGTGCAGGGTATCGCGGACGGCGATGTTGCAACCGGCGTAAAAGGCTTCGATCCGATCGCCAACAACCAGCTCACTCAAGATGAGATTGATGCGGCCGAGAAAGACCCACTGCACAAGCTGAAGCTTAAGTTCAATGCAGCAGCTGTTGGTGAAGAAAAGCGCCGTGGTCCACGCTACACGCCTCTGTCAAAGCGTCAGGATCGTCCGGCGGCCATCTTATGGCTGGTGAAATTCCATCCAGAGCTTAGCGACGGGCAGATTTCGAAACTTGTGGGCACCACCAAGCCAACCATCCAGTCTATCCGCGAGCGCACTCACTGGAATATCTCGAACATTCAACCCGTCGATCCGGTCGCCCTAGGCCTTACCAAACAGTCGGAGCTTGATGCCGCCGTGCAGAAGGCAAACGAGAAGAAGGCAAAAGAAGGTGGCGTCATGTCCGATGACGAGCGCCGGAAACTGGTTTCGACGGAGCAATCTCTCGGGATGCCAGAAGAGCCAAAAATTCCAACCGCCATTTCTGGCCTCGAGACTTTCTCACTGTCCGATAACGAAGCTGAAGAAGATGCGGAAGACGAGATCGTCGATGCCGATAGCTTCTTCAATCTGCCTGGCGACAGCGAAGACGACGACCAGTCTTAACAAGTTCCCTCGGCTGCCAAGGCCTCCCGCCAATTACGGCGTGGAGGCCTTTTTTGTATCTGAAGCACCCTTTGACGCTTGCCGCGTATTTGGGCGGCCTTCCTTGATCAATTGCGTCAAGAATCGGTTTATCTTCATCGCTGAGTTCAATGTGTCTCGTTGGATTTTCAGGCTGCTATCTGCGCATCGCGCTACGTTACTTTTTCTTGAACGAGTCGCTCAATCCCGGTTTTAGCCATAAAAAATTGGCCTGTGCGCTTCCAAAAAGAAGTTTCAGAAAGTTCTTGCCGAAACCGGTTTCGGACGGAATCATAGTTAACAGGGAGCCAAAAAGTGCAAAACACACCGATCCATAATGATCGCATCGTTCGACGCCCGCGGGTGACAATTTCCGACGTGGCGGGTGCTTTGGGCCTCACAAAGGGCACGGTGAGTCGCGCGTTGAATGGGTATTCTGATATCTCTGACGGAACGCGTCAGCGGGTGCGTCGGCAAGCTGAAGCGATGGGCTACCGTCCGCTAGCGCAAGCACAGGCTATTCGAACAGGCCGGTCGCGCGCGCTGGGTCTCGTCATCCAAACAGACGTCGCTGATAATCAACGTCCGTTTTTGAGCGAGTTTTTGGCGGGTGTTACATCTGCCGCGAGTTACGAGAATTGGACGCTTACCGTTGCAACGTCTCGTGGCGGCGAAGAAATGACAGATACGCTTACGAGACTCGCGGAGGAGCGCAAGGCCGACGGCTTCATTTTGCCGAGGACTTTTTACGAAGATGCGCGGGTTGACCTGCTTCGGAAGATGGATGTGCCTTTTGTGCTTTTCGGCCGTGTGAAAAACCCGGCTGGCTGTGCTTGGTTTGACATTCTTGGCGAAGAAGCGATGCGGCAAGCCGTGCATCGGCTTTATGAGCATGGGCACCGTCAGATCGCCTTCGTCAATGGTGGGATGGAATTCACCTATAGCCACTTGCGTGCGGAAGGCTTCCATCGGGGCATGGCCGAATGTGGATTAGCTGTGGACCCGCAGCTCCTTCTAGAGAACGCAACAACAGCGGAAGCCGGTGCACAGGCATCTCGAATTCTACTCGACCGGTCCAACCCGCCAACGGCGATCGTGTTTGCCGTCGATATGGCGGCGCTGGGCGCATACGAACCTGCGACTGCTCTTGGATTGCGTATCGGCAAGGACCTTTCGCTGATATCTTATGATGGCGTGCCGGAAGGCGCCTGGGCGCAACCTCCGCTAACGACATTCAAGGTCGACAGTCATCAAGCTGGTCAGCGTCTTGCGAACCTATTGATCCGGCGTGTCCGCGGCGCAGACCCTGAGACGTTGAGAGAGACGGCCTTAGCAGAATTGAAATCTGGTGGCTCGGAAGGCCCACCATTTTTGACCAGCGCACAAGTCGCGTCGCGGGTCAAAACGAAGCAACTAACCGATTAAAAAGCTATTTGGGAGGAAAATCAGTGGCTTATAGAAAATCGACTTCCTTGGTCAAACTACTGGGTTCTGCGTCTGTTGCGCTTGCGCTCGGCGCGGTTTCAGCATCGGCCGACATTCGCTTCTGGACAACGGAAGAGCAGCCAGAGCGCTTGGCAAAACAGCAAGAAATGGCTGCAGCGTTTGAGAGCCAGACCGGCATTGCCGTTGAGGTTATTCCCGTCTCTGAATCCGATCTCGGCACGCGTGCGACAGCCGCTTTTGCCGCCGGCGACTTGCCCGACGTGATCTACCACACTCTCCAGTACGCCTTGCCTTGGATTGATGCGGGCATCCTCGATGCGGAAGCTGCGTCCGAAGTAATCGATCAACTTGGAACGGGAACTTTTGCATCCGGTGCACTTGAGATGGTCACCACGAGTGACGGGTACGCGTCGGTACCGGTAGACGGTTGGACGCAGATGGTTGTGTACCGCAAAGACCTGTTCGATGCGGCGGGCCTTGACGCGCCTACGAGCTATGCCAACGTTCTTGCCGCCATCGAGGCACTGCACAATCCGCCTGAAATGTTTGGTTTCGTCGCTCCAACGAAAGTCGACGAAAACTTCATGAGTCAGGTTCTTGAGCACGTTCTACTTGCAAATGGCGCCACTCCGGTTGACTCAGATGGTTTCGCAGGATTCGACGAGGCGAAAACCATTGAGGCTCTAGAATTCTACAAGGCAATCGCAGAGGCTTCGCCTCCGGGCGAGCTGTACTGGGATCAGTCGCGGACACTCTACTTTGCCGGCGATGCAGCGATGATCATTTGGTCGCCGTTCATCCTCGACGAACTTGCAGGATTGCGCGACAGCGCTCCGCCAACCATTAACGACGATCCGACTTCAGGCGAGCTTGCTTCGAAAACTGGTATTGTCACGAACTTCTCCGGCCCATCGAACCCTGATGGTGCGGCTTGGGGCGACGTACGTTACTTCGGCATCACTGCTGACGCGGACATCGACGAAGCTCAACAGTTCATCGCGTATTCGATGAATGATGGATACACTCAGACGCTCTCCATTGCACCGGAAGGCAAGTTCCCGGTTCGTCGCGGCACAGCAGATGACGCTACTGCCTTTGTAGATGCTTGGTCCAAGCTGGACGTTGGTATCGATCGACGCGCGCCACTGTCTGAGCTGTATGATGCAGCTATGATCGACGAGATCGTGGGCGGTCTGGACGTTGCTCAGCGTTGGGGTGTGAACGAAGGTCAGCTGGCGCTGGCTTCAAAGATCATCAACAGCCAGGCGATCAACCGCGTATTCCGCGCTTACTTTGACGGCGAGATGGATGCGGCAGCGGCTGTTGCAGCGCTCAACGAGGAACTCGCGGAAGTCAACTAAGACCGCGACCTCCCGACGGGCTTCGCGTTGCGAAGTGCGGAGCCCGTTTCAAAGACATAATTCAAGACGTCCAAACGCGTGAATTTTGCGCGAACGGGGGAATTATCTCATGACCGACACCACCCAATCCACGACGGCGACGCCTGATACCAGTATCCGAACGTCCGAGCCGCCAACCGGCACAGGGCCGCTACTGAAGCGGGAAGCAAGGCTTGCTTGGGGCTTGCTCTTTCCAACGATCGCAATCGTAAGTGCGGTTGTCATTCTGCCCCTGCTGTCGATCTTCTGGATCAGCTTCAAGCCAATTGGCCTGGCTGATCTGCGGCCGCCTGCACCAGTAGCGCGCGAAGCCCTGCGTGGGTCTGGCGAGGAGTTGCGGATTCAATACCGCCTAAGGAACTCGTCGCAAACCGAGGTGATAAGCGGTGTTACATTGACGGATGTGATCCCTGAAGGCATCACAATCAATTCCAGCGATCCCCGCTGTGTAATCGATGGGAACGCGGTGCGCTGTGATCTCGGCGACCTTGAAGGTGGCGCGCGAGATGAGATTGAATTCTTCGTCTCGCTCGATGGGGATGAGGACGCGATAGAAGAGGCTTTGGAAGGCTCGGAACCCACGCTTACGGGGTCGGGCAATAACATCCTTACAAATGCAGAGTTCACTGGAGAAAACTTCGCCCGAGTCTTCGATGGCGACGAGTTCTGGGGCGTGCTTTGGGTGACGATGTTCTACACGGTGTTCGGGACAGTCGGGGCTTTGCTATTCGGGCTTTTTGCTGCGTTACTGCTCAACCATGAATTCAGAGGGCAGGGCGTCTTAAGGGGACTTTATTTGTTTCCTTACGTTGCCCCGGTGATCGCAGTTGCTTTCGCGTGGATCATCTTATTCGATCCGTTTTCCGGTTCGGCAAATGCCCTGTTGGTTCAGATGGGTGTGACGAACGAGGCCATCAACTTTTTTGGTGAGCGGCCCTTGGCACTTATCATGGTTACCGTCTTCGAGATTTGGCGATATTTCCCACTTTCGTTCTTGTTCATTCTGGCGCGAATGCAGTCGATCGACACCGATATGTATGAAGCGGCTGATATGGACGGCGCATCGCCGTTCCAAAAGTTCTGGTATCTCAGCGTACCTCAGTTGCTTGGCATCCTGTCGGTTCTGTTCCTGCTCCGCTTCATTTGGACGTTCAACAAGTTCGACGACATCTTCCTGCTTACCGGCGGCAATGCCGGAACGCGGACGCTGACGGTGAACGTCTATGAGCAAGCGTTTGCGGTATCGAACATTGGGGCAGGGGCCGCCGTTGCGGTGGTCATCTTCTGCTGCCTGCTTTTGTTCTCTGTTTTCTTCTTCAAGTACGTCAGCCGGGAGGAAGGGCTATGAAGGCACTTTGGCACGGTTACGTCGCAGGGCCGCTTTTTGGTGCGCTGTGGACGTTCACAATGGCGGTCACAACGTGCATCGTCCTCAGTTTCTCCACTGGAGAAGGTCTGGCACCATCGCTTTGGGGGTCTCTGGCTTTCGGTGCGTGGCTCGGCTTCGTGTGGCTGCCAGACGGTGGTCGAACGCGCCAAGAACGCATCATATGGAGCGTTGGTTTGGCAATAATTCCTGCGGCGATCTTCCTGCTAGGTAAACCGGCTATTCGCGGTGCTGAAGGAACGAGTTTCCTGACCCAAGCTATCGGGTGGATCGTCTTTGCGATCGCTTCCGCATGGCCTCTGATCAAGATCCTTGAGGACCTGCCATTTAGACAGACCACACGGCACGAATTCGAAGCATCCGCGATACGGTTCTTTACCGGCTTCGGCTATATCTTCTTCACCGCGATTGTAGCTATCCCGTTCTATGTGATGGTGATGACAAGTCTGAAAAATCAGGCTGAGCTGATGGCAAATCCGCTCGACTTCACGGTTGATCTTTCAAAGGGCTTCGACTTGTTCCGGAGCTACAGCGAGTTGTTCTCTGACTTTAACTTCGGCAACTACATGTGGACGTCGTTTTACGTTTCAGTGTTGACGGTGTTCCTCACACTGGCGTTCTCAATCCCAGGCGCCTACGCGGTTGCCCGATTGAGGTTCAAAGGTAGAGCCGCGTTTTCACGGTCGATCCTGTTGATCTACATGGTGCCGATGATCGTTCTTGCCTTGCCGATCTACATTGTTTTCTCAATGGCGGGACTAAGAAACACGATCTTTGGTATCGTCCTCATCTACCCGGTCACAACCATTCCAGTAGCGCTCTACATGCTGCAAGGATACTTCCGGGGTCTGCCTGCGGAAGTTGAAGAAGCCGGATTAATGGACGGTCTCAACCGACTACAAGTGATCTGGAAGATCACGTTGCCTCTTGCTCTTCCGGCGCTTGCATCGGTGTCCCTCTACGTTTTCATGATTGCTTGGAATGAATTCCTTCTGGCCTTCATGCTGCTCGACGATCCGTCCAAATTCACGCTGACCCGAGGGATTGCATCTTTGAACTCCTCCGAAATTCCACGCCAACACCTGATGGCCGGAGCGGTCATCGCCACCGTGCCGATCATGGTGCTTTTCCTGGGTCTTGAAAGATTCATGACCAAGGGTCTCACAGCTGGCTCAGTGAAAGGGTAAAGGTATGGATCCTGTAGCACTCGACAATATTGCCCGATCCATCCTGGTGGGGAACGACCGGGGTGGGTACACGGTGCCGACGGCTGGCTTGTACCCGTATCAATGGAACTGGGACAGCGCATTTGCAGCCTGGGGCTTCGCGACGTTTGACGTGGATCGCGCTTGGCAAGAAATTGAAACCTTGTTCTCTGGGCAGTGGCCAAATGGCATGGTGCCCCACATCTTGTTCCATAAGGATGATCCAGGCTATTACCCAGGACCGGATGTTTGGGGAACTGAAGGCAAGGGTCCAATCCGGTCTTCCGGCATAACGCAGCCGGCGGTCGCGGCAACCTTCGCCCGAGCCATCTGGGAGCAGGACAAAGTCGCTGGCGAGGCGCGTTTGCGTGCGCTTCTGCCCAAGATCAAGGCCTGGCACCAATGGTACATGGATTGGCGGACAACAGACAACGACGCCATCATCGTAACCCATCCCTGGGAAGCCGGACGCGACAACTGTGCCGATTGGGACAGTGCCATGAAGCTTATCGAGCCGACTGGTGTGGGAGAGTACACTCGTCGCGACACAAGCCATGTTGACGCCTCCATGCGTCCAACGAAAGCGGACTATGATCGTTACATTTGGCTGGTGCAGCGCGGTCGGCGACTGGGCTGGGACGACGAGTTAATGGCGCGCGATAGGCCATTCGCTGTCGCCGATCCTACCCTGACATTCATTTTGCTGAGAGCAAACCGAGACTTGGCGCGAATGTCGGAAGATCTTGGCGAGGATCGTAGCGAGATCGACGGTTGGAGCACGCGCCTGGAACGCGGCGCTGAAACGCTTCGGAACCCTCAGACCGGTGTCTTTGATGCTGTAAACCTAAGGACTGGAGAGCACACAGGGCACGTAACCTCGGCGTCGTTTTTGTGCTGGTACGCGCGACTTGACGATCCTCGAATGGGGGAGGAGCTCGCGAATAGTTTCGCGTCTTGCCGCTATCCCGTTCCAAGCCTGGCCGTGAACTCCCCTGACTTTGATGGCATGCGCTATTGGCGCGGACCGACGTGGGCGATCATCAATGCACTTATCAGCATCGGTTTGGCGGATATGGGGCGGCACGATGATGCCGAACGGTTGCGTGTTTTGACCCGCGATCTCATCGCAGAACATGGTTTTGCTGAATACTTTCATCCCGAAAAAGGCACCCCCGCTGGAGGGGGAACATTCACCTGGACTGCAGCCGTTTGGTTGGCATGGGCCTCTCCAACACAAGGAGTAAACTAATGGGCGCTATCGAACTTCAAGGAGTCGAGAAGTGGTTTGGAGATCTGCAGGTCATCAAAGGTATTGACCTGACTATTGAAGACGGAGAATTCGTCGTTTTTGTTGGGCCGTCTGGCTGCGGAAAATCTACCCTGCTTCGAATGATTGGCGGATTGGAAGAGATCTCTCGTGGTGCGCTGATGATCGATGGTGTCGACAAGAGTGCCGAACCGCCCTCAAAGCGCGGCCTTACGATGGTTTTCCAAAGCTATGCTCTGTATCCCCACATGAGCGTGCGGGATAACATGGGTTTTTCTCTCAAAACAGCGGGTGCCCCCAAGGAAGAAATCCGGGAGAAAGTCGATGCCGCTGCAGCCGTTTTGAAGCTGGAACCGTTCCTCGAGCGGCGTCCAAAGGCACTGTCCGGCGGTCAGCGTCAGCGTGTTGCGATCGGCCGATCCATTGTACGCGATCCCACAGCGTTCCTGTTCGACGAACCATTGTCGAACCTCGATGCGGCACTTCGCGTGGAAATGCGATATGAGATTGCCAAGCTCAGCCAACGCTTGAACCGTACCATGATTTACGTGACGCACGATCAGGTTGAAGCCATGACTTTGGCGGACCGCATCGTTGTGTTGGAGTATGGGACAATCGCGCAGGTCGGTTCACCGCGTGAGCTTTATGAGCGACCGGCGAACCTCTTCGTAGCCCAGTTCATTGGCTCACCTAAAATGAACATCATGGATATGGGTGCGACTCTACGAGTCGATGCGAAGCCAAACGCCAAAAAGGTTGGTGTTCGACCAGAACACATCGAAGTAGGTGCGCCTGGCGAAGGCATCTGTGACGGTAAGGTTGATGTTCTCGAATACTTGGGCGCAGATACGTTCCTTATCGTAGATGCAGGCGACTTGGGACAACTGACCGTTCGGGTGACAGGAGACACTGACATCAAGGAAGGTCAGGACATCGGGCTGAAAGCCAATAGCGATCTGCTGCATTTCTTCGATGGTGACGGATTGGCGATCTAACTCACCGATCGATGCCATCGTGGCGGAAAAGATCCGCCGCGATGGCGTGTCGTTTACTGCGTTTCGAAAGTCGCGGTTCGAAGCTTACCAAACTCCGCCGCAGGTATCTCTATTACGTAACGTTTTGATATCAGAGGCGTTGCGTAAAGATGCACGTCCACTAGGGTGGCCCCGGGCTGACGAAACGTCATCGGCCTGTGGGAGGAATTATGACAAACCAGCATCGACCGTGGACTGCCTTCTATGGCCCCACCGTCCGAAAGGATATCCAGGCGTCCAAGTATAGGACGTTGGGGGACATGGTGGCCGCAGTCGGTAATCAGTATGGGTCCCGCCCGGCTTTCACGTGTTGCTTGCCGAACGGCATGAATGGTTCGCTCACCTTCGCACAAGTCAACGAGATGTCTGATGCTCTTGCGATCTATTTGCGAGAGGTTTGCGGCCTTGAGAAAGGCGACCGGGTAGCCCTTCAGGTGCCGAATGGGCTTTCATTTCCAATCGCAGCTTTTGGCGTTGTGAAGGCAGGCTGCGTTCTGGTGAACGTAAATCCGCTCTATACGCCTGAGGAGATGGCAAAGCAGTTTTCGGACGCTGAGCCGAAGGCTTTGATTGTGGCCGATATGTTTGCCGATAAAGTGTTGACCGCGATGAAGGGCCAGCCAATCCCGAATGTAATCGTGACACAAGTTGCGGAATACTTTCCGGCCGCGCCTCGTGGAATTGTCCGCCTCGTCCAGCGGTACTGGGACCGTTCGCTTCCACCGATTGATTTTCCTCATGTTCGATTGCCTGACGCGATCGTCGCCGGACGGAAAGCACGTGGTGATGTCGCC
>CAYPVG010000410.1:0-6126 GCA_964414085.1 uncultured Boseongicola sp.
TATTCTTGATGATATCGCGCCAATGGTCGCGCCCGGCGTCACTACCGGTGAAATCGATGCCAAAATTACACGAATGGTCGAAGAGGCTGGTGCGACGTCTGCTACCATTGGCTACAAAGGCTACCAACATGCCAGTTGCATAAGTGTTAATCATGTTGTTTGCCATGGAATTCCCGGAGCAAAGCGTCTCAAGGACGGGGACATTCTGAATGTCGACGTGACGGTTATCGTTGACGGCTGGTTTGGTGATACGAGCCGTATGTATGCCGCCGGTTCATTGTCGCGCAAAGCCGAACGTCTGGTACAAGTTACTCACGACGCTCTCTTCAAGGGGATCGAGGCCGTTAAGCCCGGGAATACCTTTGGCGACATTGGGCATGCCATCCAAGCCTATGTCGAAGCGCATCGCATGTCTGTCGTACGCGATTTTTGCGGCCATGGACTAGGCCGTGTGTTTCATGCGCCTCCCAATGTTTTGCACTATGGTCGGCGGGGAACTGGCGCGGTCTTGGAGCCGGGCATGTTCTTTACCATCGAGCCAATGGTGAATCTTGGCCGCCCTGAGACAAAGGTTTTGGCGGATGATTGGACTGCTGTGACGCGCGACAAATCACTGTCGGCGCAGTTTGAACATTCAGTTGGCGTCACCGAAGACGGCGTTGAGCTGTTTACTCGTTCTCCTAGCGGGAAGTTTCACCCAACCTGGGATTAGCCTGTTTTCTAACAGCTCGTCGGCCGCTCGACGAAGAGTCGTTTGACTGACGGTTACGTGGAATAGTACGCGGTCTTCAGCGAAATGGTCTCAGCTTTGTTCCCCTTTTGTTGGGACAACTTCACAGGTACCATGGCGCCCCGACGTTTTGGAGCCAAGGCGATGCGGAAGGTTCCAAGAATGATAATGGGCGGAGTAGCTGGACTAGGCCGACAAAGCGGTCTGCTTACAACGTGTCAAAAAGTGAGGCCACGAATGTCGCGATTTTTCGTCCAGCATGAATCTGATGTGGTGAAGAGGTATCCCTTCCTGAAAAGGCCAACAGAACTGATCTGTTAGGTCACTTCCACCCACGTCTTCATACCCGTGGCAGCGTGCCCCAGCATATGACAGTGCAACAGCCATTTACCGGGGTTCCGGAATTCGCATCGGATCTGCTTCTTTCCTCTGCCTTCTACCAACGTGGTGTCTCGCAGGGCACCAATCTCACCGTTTGCGGATATTTCGAAAAAGTGCTGGCCATGAAGGTGAATTCCGTGAGGGAATGCAGTTTCGTTTACTAGCGATATTTGAACGGAAGTGCCCCTGTTCACCGAGAGCCAAGGTTTGTCCGGCAAGTTTGAGACTCCGTTGAGAGACCAAAGGTCGTCGCCGGTATGTTGCCCACCCATTGCGCCGCCTTGCATAACCAGAGTCTCGCGAAGGTCCGGCTTGTTGTTTGGTTTCGCCAAGTCGTGGGGCGGAAGCCGCGGCACTGGCAGGGTAGCTGGCGACGGATTCGTCCCAACGGCAGCTATTGATCCAAGTGCGTAGTCGCCCTGATTGGTACTAAAACTGAAATCCAGAGTGCTCTTGACGTCTCCAATAATGTCGACTCTTTGCGCCGGAGCCATGGTGAGGGTCCCAATCTCTTCGACCTCCTCAAGCGGCATTCCGTCCAGAGCGACAACTTTACCTTCAATGCCTTTGACATTGATCGGAAATATTCTCGCGTTCGCTGTGTTTATCAATCTAAGGCGAACTCGGTCGCCGTGGCGAACAGCAGATTGGGATGGGATGATTTTCGCGTAGTTGCCCACTCGTCCGCCATGAGAGAACTGGAACCTGCTGTCGAAGTCATCAATAAGCTGTGCGTCCTCACCCAATCGCCAGTCGTCCACGATCACAACGATGTCTGCGTCCACGTCAGGAGGTGTGGTTTCTTCGACGATCAGCGCGCCGTAGAGACCCCTGCCGACCTGTTCCCATGATCGACTGTGGGAGTGGTACCAGAACGTCCCAGCGTCTGGCGCGACAAAGCGATATTCGAATTCTTCGTTGTCGGGAACGGGTGACTGAGTGAGGCCGGGCACACCATCCATGCTGTTGGCAATCCGGATTCCGTGCCAGTGGACGGACGAAGATTGGCCGGTCCGGTTTTCGAAGGTGACCGCGATTTCGTCACCTTGTCTAACCCTAAGAATTGGTCCGGGGGTACTGCCATTGAACCCAAGTGTTGTTGTTGGCCCGTATTGCAGGAATTCGCCTTCGAGGATTTGGGTAACAACCTGCTCTGCGCGCAATTTTTGCGTGCCCGCCACCGCCCAGTTTGGCGTGAGCGCAGCCGCAGCCGTGGAGGCTAGGAATGTTCTTCGCGATAACGACATAATTTGCACGATAGAGCGGATGGCGTGAAATTCAATTCAACGTGGATGTCGAGTTTCAAGGTTCCAGATGCGAGGCACGAAAGTCGGAGTACAATCACAAGGATCGCACGCAATCCGAATAGCGGCCTACCGAGATTTTTGGCGGAAAAACCCGTTTAATCACGATGGCTTGTTCACTTGGCAATCGGGACTGGCGTGTTCTGCGTAAAACTGACATTTTCCCGAAAAAGGGGAGGAGGACCGGCTTGGTCGATCTGTGGCAGGGTTTGACCCAGGCTTTCTGGTTGGTGGTAACACTAGACGCCGAACTGGCGGAAATCGCGCTCCGGTCTCTACGCGTTACACTAACGGCTTTGGTTTTGGGCTGTGCTATTGCGCTGCCTTTGGCTGCTTTGTTAGCCGTGAGACGCTTTCGTTTGCGTCGGACAATAATCGCCGTGTTGAACGCACTTATGGGTCTGCCGCCGGTCGTGGTTGGGTTGGTGGTCTATATTCTGTTGTCCCGATCAGGACCGTTTGGCGTGCTGGGTCTGCTGTTCACACCAACCGCGATGATCATAGCGCAAATGATTGTTATTGTACCTCTTATTGCTTCAATTGCGCACCAGAGCTTACGAGATCTTTGGGCCGAATATCACGATTTGCTCATTTCGATGAATGTCACGCAATCGCAGAAAGTTGGAACGCTTCTTTGGGATGCGCGCAGGGCATTGCTCACGGCCGCTTTGGCAGGTTTCGGGCGCGGGATTGGCGAAGTCGGCGCGATTATGATCGTGGGCGGGAATATTGATCACGTCACACGTGTGCTGACGACAGCCATCGCGCTAGAAACCGGGAAGGGGGACTTTGCACTGGCATTAGCGCTTGGTTTTGTCCTGATCTCGCTGACGATTGCGGTCAACTTGTTCATTCATTGGCTCGGTCAGACTGAGCGGGAGGGGCGGTGGTGACAGCGCTTTTTCCAATGAAGCTCGAAGGGGCGGCGACGAGACGACGTGGACGCACATTGGTCGGGCCCGTGGACTTGTCGTTGAACGGCGATGGCACATGCGTTGTTTTAGGGCCGAACGGATCAGGGAAGACAACGCTTCTGAAACTGATGCACGGAATATCCCGGCTACATGAGGGACGGATAGACTGGGCTTGCGGCAAGGATGCTGCGCAAAACAGACAAGCGTTTGTCTTTCAGCGGCCGGTGATGCTTCGACGATCGGTCGCCGAAAACCTTGCTTACCCGTTACTCCGGCGTGGTGTTTCGCGCCGTGAAGCACGCGTGAAGGCGGAAACCTGGGCGGAAAGTGTCGGATTGTCCGATATGCTGGACCGACAGGCGCCGGTTTTGTCCGGTGGCGAGCAACAGAAGTTGGCGATAGCGCGAGCGCTCATTACGGAGCCTGAGCTGGTGTTTCTGGACGAGCCAACGGCTTCACTCGACGGGCGAGCGACGCGAGAAATTGAGACCATTCTCAAGAAATCAGTGATGGATGGCACCAGATTGATACTCGCAACCCATGACATGGGTCAGGCCCGGCGTTTGGGCCATCAGGTTGTATTCATGCTCAGCGGCCGGGTTCATGAACAAGGATCAGGCGAAGCATTTTTTGAAGGTCCAAGTACGCCTGAAGCCGCGGCCTTTCTCAAAGGAGACATTGTCGAATGATGGTCAGAAGTCTTTTTGCTTTTTGCCTGTTCGTATTCGGTGCATCAGCGCAAGCCGCCGATACTATGCGACTGGCCGTTACGACGTCATTCCACAACTCGGGACTTTCGGATGTTCTACTGCCGGAAATTAAGGCCGAGCTCGACTTAGACGTACAGCTTCTAGTGGTAGGAACCGGACAAGCTTTGCGGTTAGGGCAAGCAGGGGACGTAGACGCCATTTTGGTGCATTCACGTAGCGCTGAAGAGGCCTTTGTTGCTGAGGGTTACGGCACCCATCGGCGCGAGATTATGTATAATGACTTTGTCTTGATTGGTCCCTTGGACGATCCAGCTGGAATTGCTGACGAGACAACTGTTGCGGACGCGCTCGCGGCTATTTCCTCAGTTCAAGCCCGTTTTGTCAGTCGCGGAGATGACAGCGGTACGCACAAGAAGGAGTTAAGTCTTTGGTCCAATGCGGGCGGCGTTCCCGAGGGAACATGGTACAATGAAGTTGGGGCCGGAATGGGGGCTGCGCTGAATACGGCGGCGGGGCTTGGAGCATATCTTCTGTCAGATCGGGCAAGTTGGTTGAACTTCGGAAACAAGGACGGAATGGCGCTGCTGTTTGCAGGCGATCCGGTACTATTCAACCAGTACGCCTACTTGCCGGTTAATCCAAAAACCCATCCTCATGTAAAGGCTGATCTGGTTGAAAAGTTAGAGACGTGGTTGACATCTGAGCGGGCGCAAGAGCTGATTGACACCTATACAATCGATGGTGAAAAGCTGTTTGTTTTCAACGCTATACCCGACTGGTAGAGATTTTCGCTAGTGTTCTTCGTCAAGCGATCCGTGGATAGCGAATTGATCAAGGCCGGCATCTTGCGAGGCGATCGAACGGAAGGCCTCGCGTACCCCTGCTTCGGTTAATTCGCGCGACACTGTGAGCAGTGTGTTTGGATCGTGATCTTCGCACAACTCGGCCATATGAGCGATTTCCTCGCGCGCCACAGGAAGGGCTGCGGCTTCGTCGGGTGCACCGTAATATGTAACAAAATGGCGGGCCAGAAGTTGGGCTAGGGTGTCAATCTCTGCCGGTTCAACTGCTGTGACCGCAACGAATGTCACCCGTCCTCCAGTCTCAAGACCGAACCAACCATTTGCAAACGCCTGTCGCGCTTTGCCCGCGAGGTCGCCCTCTGTCCAATTGGAGAACTCGAAGCCACCTGATACGCACCATTCGCCCGTTCGCGCCGGGCTGGCAAATATGCGTTGATCGCTCTCGTCGAAGTGGATCGCCCGGGCGAGTTTCATGTGTCCTCCAAAAGCGTCGTCAGTGGTATCAGATGAGTTGTTTCGTCGTCGCGCAAAAGCAACCCAAATGCTTCGTCTACGCCAAGGAAAGTTCCCGCCATTTCTCCGACGATGATTTCTTCGCCGATACCGTGAACAAGGCCGCGCCACTCAGTCGCCAGCGCGCGGCTTCCTTCCTGCTCCCAACGCGCAATCCAGTTGAGCGTGTGCCGCGCCCAGGCTTCAACGAGAGCAGGGGGCTCAACATCTGCGCACCCTTCAACGAAAAGCGCGGTTTTGTCTGGGTTAGAACCTGTTTCAGGGTCCAGTGGAAGGAGCGGAAGGGTCCACCCGACAACTAGCCAATCCGGAACAACATCGGGATCCGTCGTGGCGCTCTGCACACGGAATTCGCCACAAGACGCACCATTAACCCGAATTCCTCCACCCCATTCGAGGTGAACTGCAACCTCTGGCGGGGCTAACGCACCAAGCGCGTTCTGAAAGCCCACCCCACACAAAGGTAGCATGGTCATGGCGTCGCGAAGGGAAACCTCTGGCGCGAAAACCATCGCCGCTTCGGCACGATCAGCGGCCAGAATGTAGGATATCAGACCTGCATCGCACCCCAGTACAGCCTTGCGGACCGCGTGATCCATCGCCGCGTCTGTCGCCAACTCGCCGGACATTAATGGTGGGAACGTTAGGGTCTCGGTCACGCGTTCCCTCCGGCAACCAGAGCCGCCGCAACATCATGGAACGCTTTGGCTTGTCCGCTATCGGGTTGGCTGACCGTAATTGGAGCACCGCCATCGGCTGCAAGACGTATCT
>CAYPVG010000411.1:0-11646 GCA_964414085.1 uncultured Boseongicola sp.
AAAATGCACGGCGTCGAAGGCAACGACCGCCACGCAACCCGCTGCCTGAAGTTCGAGGAAATCGACTGGAACGCGCCTTTAGAAGTCGGCGACCAAACACAGAAGACCGAACCCGGCGACGTCGTCCTCAAAATGGACAACCTCAAGAAGTACTACGAGGTTTCCGCGAACGCGCTCTTTGGCGGTGCCAATAAGAAAGTGGTCAAAGCAAATGAGACCCTCTCGTTCGAAGCCCGCGAAAGCGAAACCCTTGCAATTGTTGGGGAATCCGGGTGCGGAAAGTCCACGTTTGCGAAGGTTCTCATGGGCTTGGAAACCGCCACAGAGGGCCAAATCCTGCTCGACAACCAAGCCATTCAGGACACCCCCATTGAGAACCGGGACACCAAAACTGTGTCTTCGGTTCAGATGGTGTTCCAGAACCCGTTCGACACTCTGAACCCCTCCATGACGGTTGGTCGCCAGATCATTCGCGCTCTCGAGATTTTCAAAATCGGGAACTCCGAAGCTGAACGGCGCGAGCGGATGCTCGAACTTCTTGACCTCGTAAAACTGCCCCGAGCGTTTGCCGACCGTATGCCGCGTCAGTTGTCGGGCGGTCAGAAGCAACGTGTTGGTATCGCACGTGCGTTTGCCGGCGGAGCGCGCATCGTTGTCGCCGACGAACCAGTATCGGCCCTAGACGTCTCCGTCCAAGCCGCCGTGACCGACCTGCTGATGGAAATCCAGCGGAACGAAAAAACAACCCTCCTCTTTATCAGCCACGATCTGTCCATCGTCCGCTATCTCTCTGATCGAGTAATGGTCATGTATCTCGGGCACGTCGTTGAACTGGGTGATACCGATCAAGTTTTCGCTCCGCCCTACCACCCCTACACGGAAGCACTTCTATCCGCTGTGCCGATTGCGGACACCAGCGTTGAGAAGACCCACATCGTGCTTGAAGGCGACATCCCATCAGCGATGAACCCACCCCCAGGGTGTCCATTCCAGACGCGCTGTCGTTGGAAGGACAAGGTCAGCGGCGGTCTTTGCGAGAAAGAAGTTCCGCCCATGCGGACTTTGGCGGATGGTCATCAAATCAAATGCCATCTCTCTGAGGCAGATCTCGACAGCATGGAACCAGTGATCAAGGTCGCAGCGGAGTAAGCGAAACAAACTAACAGGAAAGGCCGGGCAAAACCCCCGGCCTTTCTCAGTGTCGGACCTGTAGACTAACGGCCTTTGACGACCACCTCAGTGGCGCCCAGCGAGCTGGCAAGCGACTTCAAACGCGCTTCCGCAACTTCGCCAAACAGACCGCGTGTTCCGGGCGCGAGTTTTACCTCAAGCAGTTGTTTCTTTGGGAAGTATTTGAATTTCCCCATTTTTTCGTCTTCCGATGCAGTTAGCATCGCACCAAAACGCATTGCTTTTCCAAGTATCTCGGCCTGTTTTAGCCAATCGTCGTCAATCAAATTGAACAATGGATCAAACCGAGAGTTTTCTCGGCTGTTCTTGTAGCGATGCAAAAGCGCGACACCCAAGAAAACGCGCTCTGGATGCGTCATGCCCCCAAGGTTTGCACGCGTTGCTTCGTCAAAACACACTTCGTGCCGGTAATCCGGATGTGCTCGCCAGCTGACATCATGGAGAAGACAAGCTGCTTTGACCAAACGTCGGGGAGCCGACTTGCGGCCAGAAAAAAGCGGCAAAACAAAATCATAAAGCCGACGCCCAAATCCGGGAATTCGCGCATCCTTGGACTCCGCGAAACGGCAGGCTTCAATCAACGGATCCCGATCGCGAAGCCGTTGCGGCATCTGTTCGTACAGCATCCCTTCACGGATGCCATAGCTTGAAACGGCGATGTCGTAAGGTTTGAACTGACGGATCAACTCTTTGAGCACTTGCGAGGCCAGCGGCACCAGTGCCATCCGGCTTTCACTTAGACCACAGCGAAGCCGAAGCTCTTCTATGTCCGATGCCTGAATATATTTGACCGTCTCCAACACAGACTTGCGTGACATCCGATACTCATGGAGCACCGCCAACGGGTAGTTCCGGCGATCCATGTCGATCCGAGCAAGCGCGCGCCACGATCCACCGACAAGAAATAGCCGGTCTTTCTGCGAACCCATGGTTTCGGCCAATGCAGCAACTTCGGCTTGAATGTGCTTCTTCAGTCCTTTCTTGCCCCCGGGAACAGTTTTCAACCGCTGCGGACCCAACTTTGTACTGAAGCGTTTCCCGACACGCCCGTCGCGTAGCTCCGCCAACTCCATAGACGAGCCGCCTATGTCACAGACCAGCCCGTAAGCGCCCGGCCACCCGAGCAAAACGCCCTGTGCCGAAAGTCGCGCTTCTTCTTCACCGTCAATGACCCAAAGGCGGAGGCCAGTCTCGCGCTGTAGTTCCTCCCTGAACGCGGGACCGTCCTCCGCCTCGCGCACCGCAGCTGTCGCGACAGCCGTGAGCGGTGCGATTCCCATTCCTTCGGCTAGCAGTTGAAACCGCTTTATCGCCGAGAGTGCGCGCATGCGCCCCTCTGGATTGAGCTTCCCTGTCTGTGCCAGCCCCGCGCCAAGACCCGCCATTACTTTTTCATTGAAAAAGTAGGCAGGACTGCGAGCTGCACCGTCGAAAACCACCATACGAACCGAGTTTGATCCGACGTCAAGAACGCCCACGCGACTCAAGGCCCGGGCGCTCGGGTCCTCGAACAACGGGCGTCCAAATGGTCCCCAATCTTCGGTCGCTGCGTCTCCGCCAGCGTCCATATGCATCCCCCCGACGCGGTTTACGGGTAGACCATGCACCGCCCGAACAAATGCGTCAACGCGCGAAACGCCTCACAAATCGACTTCGACAGAAACCGGGAAATGGTCTGAGGCAGTCAATAAAGCTTCAACGAGTTCAGGCACATCGCCAACACCTTCGTCCCGATATGGGTGCCAGATTCGCCAGTCTGATGATCGCTCTCTAAGACCCGGCGAAACCATCACATAGTCCAGCAGAGTTTCCATCCAGCGCTTCTGATCAGATCGCCAGAACCGCGCGGATGTCGGCTTTTCGATGCTCTCAGAAATTGGATGTGGATCATACATTTGAACGTCGTCACCATCACCCAACACGATCTCAACACCCGACCTGCCAAAGAGCTTCTCGTACTCATCAAGCCCTGGACCATCATTGAAGTCACCGAGCACGATCAGATGATCGCCACGATCCAGATGATCATCCACGCGCTCACGAAGCCAAATGCATTGCGCCAGCTGTTTCCGGCGGTTTTCAATAGCAATGCGCATCGCCTCTTTGCGCGAGCGTGCGCCATGAGGTGCCTTGGACTTTGCATGCACACCTATCATCCGAAGCCGCCCCCCGCTCACCGTACGGAGAGCGAGTTCCAAAGGCGGCTTAGACCAGCGCACCTTTTCCGGGGAGGCATCGGTGTTCAGGTCAATCCGATAGGTTTCGTCGAACCGCGGGCTTCCAAGTGGATCATGCTCCGCCTCCAGGACGTCAGGATCAAACAGCAGCGCGATCTCCTGCTGTGTATCATTCACAAACCCCATGACGGCCCGTCTGGCGCGCAATCCCATCGTTTCAGCAAAGTTCTCAAGTGACGCAACGCCATCTCGCTTACGGTGCGCATCGGGGGCTTCGATGATCATAACCGCGTCGGCGTCCAGCGCGTTGAATACGATCCCTAGCGCCTCGACTTGCTGGTAGCGTTTCACGTCGTGGCGTCCAGACCATTTGTTGTCATTCAGCAAACGGCCAGAGTCGTCAAAAAGGTTTGTAAACCACTCGACATTGTACGTTGCGATGCGCACTCAGGCCACACCCTCGTTAATGGACTCCCAAGCACGGTTTATCGCAATCAGGCGTTTCTCAGCCATACGAAGCGCCTCTTCAGGCACACCACGGGCAACCATGCGGTCTGGATGAGTTTCGCGCACCAATGTGCGCCAAGCAGCGCGAATCTCATCTTTTGGCGTTCCAGGTTCAACGCCGAGTATAGCCCAAGGGTCCGGTTCGGCATCAGGCACAAACCGTGTTCGGATGGCTCGAAACTGGCGCTCGCTCAGTCCAAAGATCTCAGATACCCGGTGAAGATACTGATCTTCATTCGGATGATAATCCCCATCCGCCATAGCAATGTGGAACAATCCCTCGACGAGGTCGCACAGCGTCCCATCAGCCTTTTCGAACATCCGTGAAATCCGTTGGGCGTAGTCTTCAAATCCCGCTACATCTTGGCGCGCGAGGTTGAACAGACGCGCGGCGTTATCTTCCTCTTGCGGCGGTATGTGAAATACCTCGCGAAAGGCAGTGACCTCGTCACGCGTCACCTGACCATCGGCTTTTGCCATCTTTGCACCAAGCGCAATGACCGCAATCGTAAAGGCGATTGAACGCTCCGGGGGCGTCCGCAGCCGATCAAAAACAGCGGCAAGACTCTCTCCCGAGCGCAGCGCCTCAAGCGCATCTGCTATGCGTGTCCAAATCGACATGGGGGAACAGTCTATTCGGTTCTGCGACCGCCGTCACCTGCAGGCGACAGCCATTTTCGCATTAGAACTAGATCAATCCAACGCCCAAACTTGAATCCGACGTCCGGCAGCAATGCGACCTTCTCAAAGCCCAGAGCTTCGTGGAACGCCACAGCATCCGGGTTCTCGCCGCTAATGCCCGCCCAAAGTGAACCAATGTCGGAGGACTTCGCGTACGCCTCAAGCCTCTGCATCAATTGGCGGCCGATCCCTCTACCCCGTGCATCGGGTCTCAAAGCGATGGCGTGTTCCATTGTTCGGTCGTATCCCATTCCTCGACGGAATTGACTGTAGGACGCATACCCAAGGATTTCGCCATTCTCATCCGCAACGAACATGACTGGCGCGGCCTCTATCATGTCCCTTGCATCGTCCAACGTCAGTTCTTCAGATTTGAAAGATATTGTCGTTTCGCGGATGACAGGATTAACGATCGCCGCAATGCCCGCTGCATCGTTCGGGCCCGCGAGTCGAATGATCACGCGAGGATCCTGTTGCCCTCGGGCGTGACAATGGTTGCAATCAGCCGCTTCTCCGGTCCCTCGCGGACCGACACCGTTTGAAGCCGAGCAAGAGCGGGAAATGTGTCCATTAAATCCAATGCCGCCGGATGGAAGACATCTAGTCGCTGCAACCTGAAGCCATGATCGGGCAAACGTCGGGTCGGGCGCGGACTATCGCCCCAGTTGATCAAGGCTGGGCAGGCATCGTCATAAGGCAAACGCCCAAACTCCGGGACAGCCATCTCCCAACTCATGTCGCCTCGAGACAGCGACATGGGGCGACCTGAACCGGGGGGCGCGGCCTCAAGCGCTTGCTCAAGATCATCGGTCCGGCAAACCCAATTCATCATGCGAGGTGCGCCATCATAATTGTCGAGATTAAACCATCGGCGATGAGATGGTCTGGGCGCATCCGGATTTATTGCGATGACCTCAAGGTACACATCGGGGCCAAGCGACAGCAGTTTATTATGAGTTCCCATTTGGACATGTTCACCGCCGGCCGACATCTCAGCGCCAAGGACTGCTTCAACATAAGCACAGCCCTCCTCCAGCGTGCGGGCAACGACAGCTAAGTGGTCAAGGGCGAACGAGTATCTCATTCGTATTGATGGCGCTAACTGTCGCTAGTGTTCAAGGGGAAAGATCGCAAAAGTCTGTTGATTTGTGGTCAGACAAACCAAATCCCGAAAGCCCAAACAAGCGCAAAAAGCGTTGCATAAAAGGTCGCTGAAAAACCCACCATCCGAAGTAGGGGTGAAATGCGACACCCCGTCCAATAAGCAAGTCTCGACAGCGGAAACGACACGGCCAAGGCAGCAATCAAACCAGGACCATCATCGGCCGCCAAAAACCCGATCGCTGGCCAAAGGCAAAGTGCCAATACAGTTTGCTCGATCGTGTTTTGCAAAACTTTCGCATCAACATCGGCTTTGCTGCCCGGATGTACCGCGCTCCCGTCATGCAACTCCTGAGACATGTATCTGCGCACTGCCATCAGCAAGATCATGAGGGCCAGAAACAAGCCCGGGCCAAGAAACCCGACCAAAAGAACAGGCGTCAGCGAAAAGATCGGCAGGTTAATCTGGGTCGCCCCAACCCACACCACTCCCAACGCCCAAATCGCGCCAATAGACCCAGCTAACGTCATGACGCCGCGTGATGTCACGCGGCGCGCGCGCTTTTGATAAGCTTGAGAATGTCAGATGCGGCCGACGGAATGTTAGTCCCCGGCCCGAAGATCGCTTTGACACCAGCTTTCGTGAGAAACTCGTAGTCCTGCTGAGGGATTACGCCACCGCAAATGACGATGATGTCGCCCGCGTCTCGTTCGTCGAGTGCCTTGATCAGTTTTGGAGCCAAGGTCTTATGACCCGCCGCCTGACTGGAAATCCCGATCACGTGAACGTCGTTGTCAATCGCATCCTGCGCGGCTTCTTCTGGAGTCTGAAATAGCGGCCCTACGTCAACATCAAAGCCGATATCCGCAAACGCAGTAGCGATCACCTTGGCCCCTCTGTCGTGACCATCTTGGCCCATTTTCACAACAAGCATGCGCGGGCGGCGACCTTCACCTTCGGCAAAGTCTTCGACCTCCTGCTGTATGGCCGCGAAACCTTCGTCACCTTCGTAAGCTGCACCGTAAACTCCCGCGAGGGTTTTCACTTCGGCGCGGTGGCGGCCAAACACTTTTTCCATTGCCATGCTGATTTCTCCTACCGTCGCCCGCGCACGCGCTGCTTCAACCGCCGCCGCAAGGAGGTTCCCACCTTCGGATGCGCAGGTTTCCAACGCCGCAAGTGCCTGCTCACATGCAGCATTGTCCCGTGACGCCCGTATGCTCTCCAGACGCGCAATCTGGCTCGCGCGAACCTTGTCATTGTCGATGTCGAGAATGTCGATCGGGTCTTCTTTATCCTTGCGGTACTTGTTAACCCCGACGATCACTTCTTCACCGCGGTCGATCATTGCCTGGCGCTTTGCGGCGCTTTCCTCAATGCGCAGCTTGGGCATTCCGCTAGCTACTGCCTTGGTCATGCCCCCCAGCGCGTCCACTTCTTCAATGAGTTCCCAGGCTTTTTCCGCAAGCTCCGCAGTCAGGCTCTCCACGTAATAAGAGCCAGCCAACGGGTCGACGACATTCGTGACACCGGTCTCTTCCTGAAGAATGAGCTGCGTGTTCCGCGCGATTCTGGCCGAGAAATCTGTTGGCAGAGCAATGGCTTCATCAAGCGCATTTGTATGGAGCGACTGTGTGCCCCCCAAGACCGCACTCATCGCCTCGTAGGCAGTTCGCACGACATTGTTGTACGGGTCCTGTTCTTGCAAAGAAACGCCTGATGTTTGGCAGTGCGTGCGTAGCATCTTCGACCGCGGGTTCTTCGGCTCAAACTCATCCATGATCCGCGACCAGAGGAGGCGCGCAGCCCGCAATTTCGCAGCTTCCATGAAGAAGTTCATACCAATGGCAAAGAAAAAGCTTAGCCGCCCCGCGAACTTATCCACGTCCATGCCCCGCGCGATGGCCGTGCGTACATACTCTCGACCGTCGGCCAACGTGAATGCCAATTCCTGCACTAGGTTCGCTCCAGCTTCCTGCATGTGGTAGCCAGAGATCGAAATCGAGTTGAACTTGGGCATGTGATCGGAAGTGTACTCGATAATATCCGCGACGATCCGCATCGAAGGCTCCGGCGGGTACACATAGGTGTTCCGCACCATGAATTCCTTCAGGATGTCGTTCTGGATTGTGCCTGCGAGCAGCGCCTTTTCGTGCCCTTGCTCTTCCCCCGCGACGATGAAGTTCGCAAGAATCGGAATGACAGCACCGTTCATCGTCATCGACACGCTGACCTGATCCAGCGGTATACCGTCAAAGAGGATTTTCATGTCCTCCACGCTGTCGATTGCCACACCTGCTTTACCGACATCGCCTTCGACGCGCGGGTGATCGCTGTCGTAGCCGCGATGGGTTGCCAAGTCGAAAGCCACAGATACACCCTGTTGGCCCGCCGCGAGGTTGCGACGGTAGAATGCGTTCGATTCCTCGGCCGTGGAAAAACCCGCATACTGTCGAATGGTCCAAGGCCGACCGGCATACATCGTCGCCTTCACACCTCGCGTGAAAGGGGCATAGCCAGGAGTAGACCCCATATGCTCCAACCTGTCCGTGTCCGACTGGTCGTAGAGCGGTTTGACTCGAATACCCTCAAGGGTTTCCCACTCAATATCTGACAAGCTCCGACCGCGAAGCTCCTTCTCGGCAAGCGACTTCCAGTCACTCATTGTTCTCTCTCCTCGCTTGCGGGTGATCTGCTGAAATTGGTGTGACCAGCCAAATGACCCCTACGAATTCCGAAATTCACGCATATATTCTCTTTCAACGGAGGACGAATGACCGAACCGCTCTTGAAGACCCTTTTTGTATCCGCAGCGCTGTCGATTGCGGCCACGATGGCTGTTGCCACCGACGGAACCGTGGAAAGCCCATCTGCGGTTGAGCAATGGGAAGCGGATCGCACAGTCGTATTCGATGCCCAAGATGTTGATCTTGAAGATTTTCTCTGGATCGCACGCCCTGTGGTCGTCTTCGCGGACACACCCGCCGATCCTGCTTTCCAACAGCAGCTTAGTCTTTTGAACGAGCGCATCGACGAACTGGTGGATCGTGACGTCGTTCTGATAACCGACACTTCGCGCTCTGATCTGAGCGACATTCGCCGAAAGCTGCGCCCGCGTGGCTTCATGCTCACCGTCATCGGTAAAGACGGCGGCGTGAAATTGCGCAAACCTTTCCCATGGGACGTACGCGAACTGTCACGATCCATCGACAAGATGCCGCTCCGCCGCCAGGAAATCCGGGGCCGAGCGACGGCGCAGTAGCGCCATCCGCTTATGATCGCAGTCGCACTCACTCGAACTCCATGATGACTTCGTCGACTTGAAGGCTGTCGCCTTGCGCCGCTTTAATTGAGGCGACCACACCCTTTTTCTCGGCGCGCAAGATGTTCTCCATCTTCATAGCCTCAACAGTGCAAAGCGCCTGACCTTCCTGCACCTCTTGACCCTCTTCAACCGCGATGCTCACGATCAAACCCGGCATCGGGCAAAGGAGCATCTTGGACGTGTCCGGCGGCACCTTCTCGGGCATCATTGCAACAAGCTCTGCCTGGCGCGGCGTGCGCAGCGTTACGTCCATCGACGCGCCCCGATAACGCACGTGGAACCCGGCAGTGATCTTGCCGATTTTGAGAGCAAGCGGTTCGCCGCCAACAACCAACTCAGCCAAAGGCATACCAGGCGTCCAGTCGCTCGTGACCCGCATTTCCTGCCCATCGTCGAACGTCACGGTTGCGCCATCCGGGTCCGCCGAAATCGTCACCGGCAACTTCTGCCCTGGCAGCTCTACAACCCAGTCCGCACCAACGTGCCGTTCATGATTGCCTAGGCGGCCCGAGACGCGAGTCCGACGGATTTCAGCAACCCGGTACATTGCGGCCGTTGCTGCCGCGATCCGACGCTGGGTGGTGTCATCTAACGTGACCCCTTCAAATCCGTCTGGATACTCTTCGGCGATGAACGCCGTCGTCATATCGCCCGAGATAAACTTGGGATGATCCATCACAGCTGACAGGAACGGCAGGTTGTGCCCGATCCCCTCAATCTCAAACGTATCAAGGGCTACACGCATTTCTTCAATCGCTTGTCTACGTGAGGGAGCCCATGCGCAAAGCTTCGCGATCATTGGGTCGTAGAACATGCTGATCTCGCCACCCTCGAACACGCCAGTATCGTTACGAACGGCATGGCTGTCTTCGGCAACTTCCGCTGGCGGGCGATACCGCGTCAGGCGACCGATCGAGGGTAAAAATCCACGATAGGGGTCTTCTGCGTAAAGACGATTTTCAATCGCCCAGCCGTTAATCCCAATGTCGGATTGCGAAAGCGACAGCGACTCCCCCGCTGCAACGCGGATCATCTGTTCCACCAGGTCAACACCGGTGATCAGCTCCGTCACGGGATGTTCCACCTGCAACCGGGTGTTCATCTCAAGGAAGTAGAAATTCTTCTCGCCATCGACGATGAACTCAACCGTCCCGGCGCTGGTGTACCCAACTGCCTTCGCCAACTCGCAGGATTGCTTCCCCATCGCCGCGCGTGTTGCTTCGTCCAGGAACGGAGACGGTGCTTCTTCGACAACCTTCTGGTTTCGCCGCTGGATCGAGCATTCGCGCTCGTTCAAGTAGATCGTGTTCCCATGGCTGTCGGCCAACACCTGAATCTCGATGTGCCGCGGCTGTGTGACGAACTTCTCAATGAAAATCCGGTCGTCGCCGAATGATGATGCCGCTTCGTTCTTGGAACTCTGGAACCCCTCGCGCGCTTCCTCATCACTCCACGCGATCCGCATGCCCTTACCGCCGCCGCCGGCGCTGGCTTTGATCATGACCGGGTAGCCGATCTCGTTGGAAATCTTGACCGCTTCATCGGCGTCTTCGATCAGCCCCATATATCCGGGAACGGTCGACACTCCAGCTTCCTGAGCGATCTTCTTGGACGTGATCTTGTCACCCATCGCCTCGATCGCACCTTTAGGCGGACCGATGAATGCGACACCAGCGGCTTCAAGAGCCTCGGCAAACTTGGGGTTCTCCGAAAGAAAGCCATACCCGGGATGTACGGCTTCAGCGCCCGACTTCTTGATGGCATCCATTATCTTGTCGATGACAATGTAGGACTGATTGGCTGGCGGCGGACCAATATGTATCGCCTCGTCCGCCATTCTGACATGCAGCGCTCCCGCGTCAGCATCCGAATAAACAGCCACCGTCTGAATACCCATCTTACGGGCGGACTTGATGACCCGGCAGGCTATTTCACCCCGGTTTGCGATTAGGATTTTCTTGAACATGTCCCCTCCTTTGACGCCCGAGCCTTGGCCGGAACGACGACAGCCGCCCAAGCACCCGGCTTGGACGGCTGTTGAAACTTGAATTCGTAGTGCGATTTACTGGATGCAAAGCTCCGGCGCGACGTCGTCGCAAAGAACACCCGCGGCTCCGCCGACGGCTGCACCGGTGACGACATTCCCACCGACAAGTTCTGCGCCAACGGCGCCGATTGCTGCGCCCGAGACGCCGCGTTCAAGGTCGGTGTCGCCGCAAGCCGCGAGCGCGAATACCGCTGCGATCGCCGCAAGACTGAATATCTTCTGCATGATTTGTTGCCTCCTTCAGGGCCCGTTCCACATCCCCGTGATGCATAGATGGAAGGAAAGGCCTTCGGTGCAAGTGTGGATGCCGCCAGATACCCGCATTCGGCAATGCGTCGCTCAAAACCTATGGAAAAGCGCGGTCTGACCTGCAAATGCAGGCCAGACCACATCGAAGGGGAAGGGTATTGGTTTTCACACAAGAAGGTGCGGTTAGTGTCAGAGGCACGCGCCTTCATCGTATGCCTTGCATGGCGGGCAAACGTGGAAAAGAGCGGCGACGACGAGCCGCTCGTACCGGCATTGGTCCGCGCATTTTGGGAGTGAACCGGCAACATCATGCCACCCAAGTGCCGTCAAAGGCATCTGGAAAGGACACGCGGGCCAGGTCTTCATT
>CAYPVG010000412.1:0-4972 GCA_964414085.1 uncultured Boseongicola sp.
GTTCCAGATGGGGACGACAAAATGCGTAATGTGCCGTCCAACTGTTCAATCCGCTCTTCCATGTTTCTTAAGCCTAGGCCGCCCTTGGCACTATCCGGCTGAAATCCACGGCCATTATCCTGCACGCGAAGCGTCGCGCCCTTCTTATGCCCGAAGATGCGCACTCTGACCTCACTGGCTCCAGAATGCCGTTCGATATTCGTGAGAGCCTCCTGAGCAACTCGGAAAAGAGCGGTCTTAGCGTCATCATCAAGACGGTTGCGGAAGACGACCGTTTCCAACTCGGTCTTTATGCCAGTCCGCTCGGAAAACTCCTCGGTTAGGGCCTGCAGAGCTGGCCCAAGGCCGAGGTCATCAAGCGTGCCAGGACGCAGGTCTCGACTGATGCGGCGAACCTCCTGAATTGCGGTCGTCAGGTTGCCGATACCTTTCTCAAGGCTCTCACCAGCGCGCAGATCAGATATTTGCAAGCGGCGTTTTGTAAGGTCAAAGGCATACCGCGCGCTCACTAGAATCTGGCTGATCCCATCGTGCAACTCGCGCGCAACTCGCCCGCGCTCTTCTTCCTGGGTATCGATAATCCTTTGTGTCAGTTGCTTGAGGCGCGCGTCTGCCAAGGACCGTTCACGGATATTCACCAAGAGACCAGCAACAAAAACCAACAGCAAAGCCAAAGCGGTGATGGCCCCAATGTAAATGAATGTGCGTTGGATTCGTTCCTCCACGCCGGCCCTTGCTGCAGCGACGGTATCGCGGATATCGTCGATGAAAATCCCTGTTCCGAGTGCCCATCGCCAGTCTTGCAGGCCGATGACGTAGCTCACAATCTCGGCTTGTTCGCCGGTTGTTGGCTTGCGCCACAAGTGGCTATGATAGCCGCCACCTGACCGGGCGATCCGGATGATTTCCGATGTGATCGGGACGCCGTTGGGGTCCGAGAGGTCGAGCCAGTTTGCGTTAATTAACTGCGTCTGTCTTGGCGCAACCAGATTTGTGCCGTCGTAGTCGAAAACGAAGAAATACCCGTCCTGGCCATAAATCATCGCGGCGAGTGTTTGCATCACGTCGATCTTGGCATCTTCGTCGAACGGAGACGCATTGCCATATGTGGCTCCGATCGCGGTGCGCGCGATTGAAATATAGTTGCGGAGTTCTTCCTTTTTGGCCTCGAGGAGTTGCTCCTCAAGCGATGCAATTTCTCGTTCCGCTAGCGCGCGGGACTGGAGGGTCACAATGATCGCAATAGCAGCCATCGCCAGCAAAAGTGGCGCTGCGGCCAGCAAAAAGAAGTTGCGCCGATAGCGTTGTGTTACTCGGTTTTCATTGATGTGGATTTGATCCGACATTCCTCTCTCCCACCCAACGAATCGCACCTTCAGAACGAGCCGACAAGGCGAAATTGTTCATAAGTTTTCGTCCAACCGCTGACAAATCTGGCATTCTGCCCTGAAACTAACCGGTTCTGGGTATTTTCCTTTCGAGATTGCCGAGCTAGCTTCACCCACACTTGCAACGGTCCGTCCGCCCTTTGGGTGGACAGCTTCATATGGGAGGAAAGTTACCACATGGATCGTCGTTCATTCCTAAAGAACACCGCGCTCGGTGGCACAGCCGCCGCAGCAACAACTCTTGCAGCTCCTGCTTACGCACAAGGTAAGCGCACGCTCACTATGGTCACCTCATGGGGTCGCGGTCTTGCCGGCGTTTTTGACGCGGCACAGAAAACCGCTGACAACATCACTGCAATCACTGACGGTCAGCTGACCGTTGACGTGAAAGCGGCAGGTGAACTCGTTGGCGCATTCGAGGTATTTGACGCTGTGACCGCTGGTCAGGCCGACATGTACCACGCTGCCGACTACTACTTTATCAACCAGCATCCTGGTTTTGCTTTCTTCACGGGCGTGCCTTTCGGCATGACCGCGACCGAGCTTAACAACTGGTACTACCACGGCAACGGCATGGCTCTGCATGATGAGCTTGGCGAAATCTTCGGCCTGAAGTCGTTCCTTGCTGGTAACACTGGTACACAGGCTGGCGGTTGGTTCCGCAAGGAAATCACCGGACCAGAAGACTTCAACGGTCTCAAGTTCCGCATGCCTGGTCTTGGCGGCCGTGTGCTGGGTGAGATGGGTGCATCGGTTCAGAACCTGCCAGGTGCAGAAGTGTACCAGGCGCTGGCATCTGGCGCGATTGACGGCACCGAGTGGATTGGTCCATGGGCCGACGAAAAAGCCGGTTTCCAGGAAATCACCAAGTTCTACTACACCGCTGGTATGCACGAGCCTGCTGCAGGTCTGTCCGTCGCAACCAACCGCGAAGTGTTCGAAAGCCTCACACCTGCTCAGCAGTCGGCGATCGAAGTTGCAGCGGGTCATGCGAACGTCTGGAACCTCAGCCAGTACCTTAACAACAACGGTGCAGCGCTTCAGCGTCTGCAAGCCGGTGGCGTTCAGGTTCTCGAGTTCCCTGACAGCGTTTGGGACGCGATGTTCGAAGCTTCCAAAGCCGTTTATGCCGAGTTCATGGGCGACGAGATCTTCAAGAAGATCAACGACGACTACTTTGCATCGATGGCCGACAGCTCGGGCTGGCTTACCAAGTCGATTGGTGCCTATCGCGCTCAGCGCGACCGCGTACGCGCCTAAATCGAACTACCGAAAACTACGTCGGGGGCCCCACAGGGCCTCCGACAACTGCTTTGCGGCCTGATCGGGGGAGGGAAGCGTGCTCGACGCGATACTCTGGGTGATCCAAAACATCGCCTTGTCTTTTTACAATCTTGGCTATGCCATCACCAACCCAGGCAGCTGGCTGGACTGGTCCAACAAAGAATCGCTGATGCGGTTCATTTACTACGGTGGATCGGTTGAGTTCTTTTTCGTCATCTTTACCGCGTTTCTTGTTCTGACAGGCGTCGGAATTTGGAAAAATTCTGTCATGTGGGGAGCGGTGCGCGTCCTCGAAGGTTTTGCGAACTCTGTCGGAAGACTGTTCGCCTGGGCGGGCCTTCTGATGGTCATCCAGCAGATCATCATCATATTCATGCAGCGTATCTTCGCCGCATCTCAGATTTCGATGGGGTTCGGAACGTCCTTTTCGATGGACGTTAGCTGGTGGGCGGAAGAGCTAAAGCTCTACAACGCCATGATTGTTGCGCTTTGCGTAACCTACACTTTCGTTCAGGGCGGACACGTCCGCGTCGACTTGATTTACTCATCAGTCAGCTTTCGGACGAAGCGTGTGATCGACATGGTTGGATCGCTGTTGTTCATGATGCCGGCGGCAGTTCTGACTTGGCTATACGGCTGGTTCTTCCTGTGGCGCCATCTGGTTGTGCCAAATCCATCTGCATCCGATGCACTCGATCGGCTACTTTTAAAATCAAGAGCTCTGCGTTGGAACGTTGAAACCATTGGTTTTTCACCGAACGGCTTCAACGCATACTTTTTGTTCAAGATCTTGCTCGTCGCCTACGCCGCATTGGTGTTCATTCACAGCATAGCCTTTTTCTACCGTTCATACCTTGAGTGGAAGGAAGGCCCAGAAAGCGAGGGCAAGTACCTCGACCGTGACAAGCTCGGCGACGAAGAAGCCGAACTTGTAGCAGAAATTCACTAAGGGGTCGGGACATGTTTCTGGGACTAGACGGCGTTGAAATTGGCCTGATCATTGTGTTCCTCAGCCTGTTTGGCGGAATTCTTTCGGGCTTTCCGGTTGCATTCGCAATTGGCGGCGCAGGCATCATTTCGTTCGCCATCATTGCCGGGCTCGATAGTGCGGGCTTGTTGATACACCAAGCAATCGACACCGGTTCAGCGGAATACGCGACCCTAATTGCCGAAGGCATTCGACAAGACACGATATCTGTCTTCCGATACCCCGACTTGCCGAGAATTGCTGAACCCGTATTCCCAAGTGGCTGGGAGACTGCACTCGATCGAAACGTTAGCTTCATTGTTAACCGAATGAACGAAAGAGTTCTCGCAGGGCAATCGATCGAAACGCTTCTCGCCGTGTTGATGTTCGTCTTGATGGGCATCACGCTGGAACGGTCGAAAATCGCCAACGACCTGCTTTTGACGATGGCGAGGGTCTTTGGCCCGCTGCCGGGCGGTTTGGCTGTTTCCATCGTTGTTGTGGGCGCGTTTCTTGCTGCCTCGACGGGCATTGTTGGCGCGACGGTCGTTACAATGGGATTGTTGGCTTTGCCAACAATGCTGCGCAATAATTATTCGCCCGAACTTGCTACAGGCGTCATCGCTGCAAGCGGAACGCTTGGGCAGATCATTCCACCTTCCATTGTGATCGTTCTTCTCGGGACGCTTGCCGGCGATCTCTATTCGGCGGCGCAGGAAGAACGAGCTCAGCTTGTAGGGTGTTCGGACGCCTTGACCTATCTCGGCGAACCGGCGGTTGTGTCTGTCGGTACGCTTTTCCAGGCAGCGCTGCTTCCCGGCATTATGCTCGCTGTGCTGTATGCGCTCTATGCATTCGGATTTGCTATCCTCAATCCGTCTAAGGCGCCTGCGGTTGAGATGGGTTCGACAAATAGCGAAGTTATCACGCGCAACGAGGCTGCAACTTGGTTCCTCGGTGTCCCTGCGGTGCTGATCCTTGGCATGGTCGCTCTTTCGTCGGGCGGACTAGTTGGCAATCAAGACGTAACAGTTGGCAGCTTCAGCGAAATAGGCGAGGGCGCATCTCTTCGCACCAATGTCGGCGAAGAATGCCAGGCCGCTATGATTGAGCTCCACGGGCAAGATGCTTGGGACGCTGCGGTAGCTGAACAGGCCGAGATCGATGAAGCCGGTGGTGTCCAGCAAGCCGAGGCTTTGTCCGAAGAACAGATCGCGGAAATTCAAGCTCAGAGAGTGGCGGACGCCGCGCCGGTAGGAACAGGCATCGCCGTTGGCTTCTTGCTCCTTGCGCTTGTTTTAACAACGGCGCGTGGCATCTCGCCATCCGCCGA
>CAYPVG010000413.1:0-2827 GCA_964414085.1 uncultured Boseongicola sp.
GTTGTTCGATCTTCGTTGACGGCGGGAACACTGCCGCCCGAGGCAGCGGTGCGAGTTGAGGAGATGGTGAACTACTTCGATTACGCCTATCCAAGCGGAAACGGAGTTCATCCGTTTCAGCCGACAATCACGGTAATGGACTCGCCCTGGAACCCGGGCACGGATCTTGTGCATATTGGCATTCAGGGGGATCTTCCGGCGATTGAAGATCGCCCACCACTGAACCTTGTATTTTTGATCGATACCTCGGGATCGATGCAGGATGCGAATAAGCTGCCATTGTTGAAGCAGTCGTTCCGATTGATGTTGGCGGAGCTGCGCCCCGAAGACGAGGTATCGATTGTGACTTATGCGGGCTCGGCTGGGCAAGTTCTGGAGCCGACGCGTGCAGCGGAGCGCTCGGTCATTCTTGACGCCTTGGATCGGTTGGAAGCTGGTGGCTCAACTGCGGGTCAGGCTGGATTGCAACAGGCGTATCAGGTTGCGGAAGGCATGGCCGGAGACAGTGAGGTGACGCGGGTCATCTTGGCGACCGACGGGGATTTCAACGTTGGTCTGAGCGATCCGGACGCGTTGAAGGACTTTATCGCTGAGAAGCGCGAGACCGGGACATATCTGAGTGTTCTTGGGTTCGGGCGTGGCAATCTCGATGATGCAACGATGCAGGCTCTGGCGCAGAACGGGAACGGGACGGCAGCCTATATCGATACGCTTTCGGAAGCGCGAAAGGTGCTGGTGGACCAGCTGACAGGCGCGCTGTTCCCGATTGCCAACGACGTGAAGATCCAGGTGGAGTTCAATCCGGCAGAAATAGCCGAGTACCGGTTGATCGGGTATGAGACACGCGCGCTGAACCGCGAAGATTTCAATAACGATCGCGTGGATGCTGGGGATATCGGAGCTGGGCATACGGTGACGGCAATCTATGAGGTTACGCCGGTGGGTTCGGATGCAATCCGCAATGGGCCGCTCAGGTATGGTGCGGAGACCGAATTGGTTGGCGCGTCCGATGAGCTTGGTTTTTTCAAGCTGCGCTACAAACGGCCCGGTGAAGACGTGAGCCAGTTGATTGAGGAGCCAATCCTTCCGGTACAGGGCAACGCGAGCGATGATGCGCGGTTTTCAGTTGCGATCGCTGGCTTTGGTGAACTGCTCCGCGGTGGCGCCTATCAGAACAGCTGGGGTTGGGAAGAAGCGATTGCTTTGGCCAATGGCGCGCGGGGCGAGGACAGGTTCGGGTATCGTGCTGAGGCTCTCACACTGATGCGATTGGCCGAAAGCCTATCCAAGTAATCTGGTTTCGTACCCTTGCGGGTCCGATCCATGCGTGCAGGCCGGTTTCCGGCCTGCACGCATCCATAGGTACTTGTAAAAGGGTGAGGGTGACTTGGTATGCGTCCCCAGTTCAGGCGTTTGGCAGATCATCATCGATGTAGGTTTGTATGATCTGGTGGAAGTTATCTTCGGCTTTGAAACCGAGAGACACGGCGCGTTCTGGGGCGAAATTGCGTGGCCAGCCTTTAACGATGTCGATGACCGCCTGATCTGGTTCGGATTTGATCAGTTTGACGACATCATTGCCAGCGATGTCGCGTAGCGCCTCGATTTGTTCTTCGACCGTACAGCTCACTCCCGGCAAGTTCAGCGCGCGGCGGGTCCCGAGTTGCGCGGTGTCGAGGGTGGCTGCGTGTCTGAGGAACCCGGTGGCGGCGCGAGGCGATGCGTGCCAATGGCGCACGTCGGTAGACACGGGGAGCTGCGCTTCGACGCCGTTCAGGGGTTCGCGGATGATACCGGAAAAGAAGCTTGAGGCGGCTTTGTTTGCCTTCCCTGGGCGGACGCAGATTGTGGGCAGGCGGATCGAGAGGCCGTCCATAAATCCCTTGCGGCTGAAGTCCGATAACATGAGTTCGGAGATTGCTTTTTGCGCGCCGTAAGAGGTTTGTGGTGCTGAGAGAAAGGTGTCGTCAATCTTTTCGGGGTAAGGCGCTCCGAATACGGCGATAGACGACGTGAACACGATGCGGGGGCAATACATTCCGCCCGAGGCGAGATGCTCGGCGCGGACAGCTTCCAGAAAGGACCAGAAGGCGGAACCGTTGACCGTCCAGCCAAGGTCAAAGTCAGTTTCCGCCTCACCGGAGACGATGGAGGCAAGGTGAAAGATCGTGTCGGGACGCTTGGCGATGAGATTAGCCATTTTTGCTGTGTCGGTGACATTGCCAGTGACGTGCGTAGCTGCCGGTGCACCGGCGGGCGGGAAGCCAAGATCAAAGAGCGTCACCTGATCTGTTTGGTCGTGCAGAGGCGTTTCGGCCAGCGCATGGGCCAGCTTTTGGCCAACCATACCGCCGCCGCCGACTATCAAAATGTTGCTCATGATTTGCCTCCCTCGCTGCATACACTTGAGCGACAGTAGGCGGGGATCGAACCAAGGACCAGAAGCAACTGTTTGTCGTAGCGCTGTGGCGCTAGGGTTGGGTGACTAGAGGAGATGCTTAAGAAGATGGTTGCATTTGGCACCTCAGGATTGCGTGGGTTAGCAGAGGATCTGACTGACGATGTCGTCGGGGCCGACAATGTCATACATGCCGCCCGAAGCCGGGAAGATGGGAATGACGGAGGCGAAAAGGATCAAAAGAATGATGGCGGTCCAGAAGACCGGCGCGGCATAGCCGATCAGGGCGATCACGGTGACCGCGTGGCTCAGTGTGCCATTGGGTTTGCGGGCGGCAACGACGCCCAGGAACGTGCCCAGAAAGATCGCCAGCAACAGGGCGGAAATCACCAGCAGCAGCGATGGTCCAAGTTTCTCCAGGATCAGGTC
>CAYPVG010000414.1:0-4505 GCA_964414085.1 uncultured Boseongicola sp.
ACGCAGGCAGCCCTGGGTTTTCGCCAATTTTTGAAATGTCTCTGGCATGCACTCGTGACAACTCAGTGGTTCGACTGCCCGCGATATTATCCTTCAAGAGACGCAGGGAGGCTCTCCCAAAATCCACAAACGTGCAAAACGCGGCTCCGCGGCTTAAGGCCTCAAGTCCAAGCGCGCCGGTTCCTGCAAACAAGTCCAAGACCTGACTATCATCCAGATGGTCCGCATACCCACCATTTAGGAGCAAGTTGAAGATCGACTCGCGCACCCGGTCCGTCGTTGGCCTCAAATGCGCGGCAGTATCGCCCTTGCCCACCGAGGCAAGTCCAAGACCACGCATTTTCCCACCAATGATTCTCAAGAGCGGAGCAAGGCCTTCAGGTCCGTTTCAGGGTCGGCGATGACGTCTGGAGCGGGACTTTTGTCTGCCTCAATCAAACGCTTGCCAACCATGTAATCGCGCGGCGCATTGACGGCATCGACCGCAAGAAGCGTGTCTTCTGAATAGTACCAAAAACTCTGTGTGCCATCCGTGCGGCGCGCGACGACGCGATCGTATCCCGTATTCAAACCGGCGATTTGCAGCTTCAGATCATATTGATCCGACCAGAACCAAGGATGGGGAACATAGGGCTCCTCGGCACCCATAACGTTGGCGGCCACGGCCTCGGCCTGATCGATTGCATTTTGAACCGACTCCAGTCGAAGGCGACCGTCCTTATAAGGGAAGCTCGCGCAATCTCCAGCCGCCCAGATGTGATCGGCGGATGTCCGGCCAAACTCATCGACGGCGATACCATTCTCGCACTCAATCCCGGACGCTTCTGCCAGGCGTGTGTCGGGTCGAATACCGATCCCAAGAATGACGAAGTCGACGTGCAGCATCGAGCCATCCGTCAAAACCGCGCCGGACACATGGCCATCCTCGCCCACAAGCTTATCTAAACCGACGCCCTCGCGAATATCGACACCATGAGCATTGTGCGCGTCACGGATCACGTCGGCAGTCTCGGCAGATGCAACACGTCCAAGAATGCGTTCCGCCATCTCGATGACCACGACATGAACGCCCAGTTTCGCCGCAACTGCCGCCGCCTCGAGGCCAATATATCCGCCTCCAACGACCAGCGCTCGGGCACCTTTCTGAAAGCGCGGCTCCATGCGATCCACGTCGTCCAAACCACGTACGGTGTAAACGCCATCAAGGTCACCGCCGATCTTGGCCGGCAGGCCGTTTGGTACCGAACCCGTTGTCAGCACGAGCTCTTCATACTCGATGTCTTCGCCATTCAGATCTAACACACGACGATCAGTGTCGATGCTCGTGACCGGGCTGCCAAGTCGAAGCTCAATGTTGTTTTCGGCATACCAGCTTTCAGGCCGCAAATAGAGCCGCTCTTCCGCCATGTCCCCGAGGAGATATGCCTTGGACAGCGGAGGACGTTGGTACGGTGGGACGCTTTCCGCGCAAATCAAAGTGATCGGAGCTGTCTCGCCAAGCGCGCGTAATTTCGCAACCAGTGACGCACCCGCCTGACCACCTCCGACAACGACAATCCCACTCATTTCCTGCATCCTCTGGTCAACGCGGAACAATAGCTTATCTGTTCATCGACTTGTGTTACGAACCGGAGCTACTCAAATATGTCAATCACCGTCGGCGATCGAATTCAATCCGCATCTGTGCTTCGCATGGGCGAAAACGGCCCAGAAGAAGTAGACGTCGCTGCCCACATCGCGGGCAAACGCGTTGTCATCTTTGGGCTGCCGGGTGCTTATACTTCGACATGCACAATGGCGCACCTTCCCAGCTTTATCCGCACACACGATGCATTCATGGAAAAGGGGATCGACGAGATCATCTGCGTTGCCGTGAACGATGTCTTTGTGATGTCGCACTGGGGAGAAACAACAGGTGCCACAGCTGCTGGCATCACGATGCTTGCCGACTGGTCAAGCGCTTTTGGTAAATCCATAGGAATGACATTCGACGCCCCGCCGGTTGGCTACATTCAACGAATTGCACGTTGTGCAATGATCGTGAACGACGGCGTAGTTGAAGTTCTACAGGTTGAGGAAAGCCGCAGCACCTGCGAAATGACGGCGGGCGAGACCCTTCTGGAACTCGCCTGAGATTTAGTCCGCGGTGTTGATAACGGTGCGTGTCGGGAATGGAATTTCGACACCACCAGCGTCCAGCGCTTCCTTCACACGGCGCTTCATATCAGCTTGGTACTGGAAAAAGTCAGCCGCTGGCACCCAAACCCGGACTAGGAAATCAACCGAGAAATCACCCAAGTTGTTCACCTGAATAAACGGCTCAGGATCGGTCATGGAACGTGGATCGCTCATGATCGTGTCACGAATGATCTGCTCGGCCGTGGCAAGGTTGGACCCATAAGATACGCCAAACGTCCACTCTGCCCGGCGTTTGTCATAAACCGAATAGTTGGTAATCGTGTTCGACCAAACCTCGGTGTTGGGCATGATAATCTGAACGTTGTCCAGCGTCGCCATCTCGGTCGTAAAGATCGAGATATCCTTCACCGTCCCCATTACACCGTTCACAGACACAAAATCTCCGACCTTGATAGGTCGGAAAATCACCAACATGACACCCGATGCAACACCGCTAAGAACGCCCTGCAGAGCCAGACCAATCGCAAGGCCGGCAGCACCGAGTAGCGCAATCAGAGACGCCGTCTGGAACCCAAAGTTCTGCAGAACGAAGATGATGGTAAGCGCCAAAACACCGTAGCGCACGAGGTTGGCCAAAAAGCTGCCCATCGTAACGTCGAAGTGACGCGACTTCTCGGCAAGTCGAACGATCCTGCGACGGAAAAACCCTGCAAGGAAGAAGCCAACAATTAAGATAACGCTCGCCAGAACGAGCTGGCCAGCGACATTCACAAAAAAGTCGACCGAGAATACATCACCGACCGTGGTGCCTTCCACGATCTGATAGCTCATGATCTGATCAAGAATTTCCATCGTAGTTCGTGTCCATGTAGTCTGCCAGCTTCACATCTAGCGCGCTCAAACCACCGACATCGTGCGTCGTCAAGGTCACCTCAACCCGATTGTAAACATTGAACCACTCTGGATGGTGGTTCATTTTCTCTGCCTTCAACGCAATGCGGGACATCCATGAGAACGCGTCAATGAACGATTTAAACTTGAAGGTCTTTGCAATCGCATCACGCTCAGCATCATGCGCCCAATCATTCTCCAAGAAACGACCCAACACCTCTTCGCGGTCGCCTTCCGTCAATGCTTCACTCATTCTGGCTCCTCCGTCACTTTCTTGAACGGCCCATAATCCGTCAAAATCTCAATATCGTCGGACACCGCACGACGCTCCGCCTCCAAGTAATCAGAGACGGCCTTTGAAAACCCCTCGTCCGCCATCCAATGAAGCGAATGGCATTGCACCGGCAGATACCCCCTTGCGAGCTTGTGCTCACCTTGCGCTCCTGCCTCTACGGTCGCCAAGCCCTGAGAAATCGCAAAATCAATGGCCTGATAGTAGCACACCTCAAAATGCAGACAGGGATGGTGTTCGATAGCACCCCAATATCTTCCGTATAGCGTATCTCGGCCGATAAAATTCAATGCACCGGCAACAGGACGTCCTTCTCGTGTTGCCAGTACCAACAGCATGTCGTCACGCAGTGTGTCTTGCGCGATATCGAAGAAAGATCGCGTCAAATAAGGCGTTCCCCATTTGCGGGCACCCGTATCCTGATAGAACTGCCAAAACGCGTCCCAATGTGACGGCTCAATATCTGCGCCACGCAATTGCACGATCTCACCACCGAACGACTGCGCCGTCCGGCGCTCTTTCCTGATCGTCTTTCGCTTTCGAGAAGAAAGCGCCTCAAGAAACGCATCAAAGTTGGAATAATCGTCGTTCGCCCAGTGATATTGCTGTGTCACACGGTGCAGCAATCCCATCTCAGCACCCAGCTCGGCCTCTGCCTCTGTGCAGAACGTCGCGTGCACCGAGCTTAGGCGGTTCTCTGTTGCAACATGCAACGCGCCTTGCATCAAGGCCGGAAAACCACTTGCTTCCTCACCCGGCCGTATCAAAAACCGACGTCCGGTTGCGGGCGTGAACGGCACCGCAATCTGAAGTTTTGGATAGTATCGCCCACCCGCACGTTCCCATGCATGGGCCCAGTTGTGATCAAAGATGTACTCGCCCTGACTGTGACCCTTCGCGTACATCGGTGCCACCGCGATGACCTCTCCATCCGCGCGGGCGACAATATGGTGCGGCTGCCATCCAGTTCCCGTCCCGACCGACCGGCTTTTTTCCAAAGCCAGCAAAAACCGATGCGTAGTAAAAGGATCAATTGGGCGCTCACCGTCCAACGCCTCTGGGCATGCACAGGCATCCCAGTCGCTCTGGTCGATTTGGTCGATCGAACCAAGAACAGAGATTTCGATTTCAGCGCCGGACATGTCTTCTCATTGCTAAGGTCACTATAGAAAGTGGCCTACTC
>CAYPVG010000415.1:0-3416 GCA_964414085.1 uncultured Boseongicola sp.
TGGATGGAACGGCATGATCACCTTTGCGGCGCTTTACTTCCTAACGCCAAAACTTTGGGGTCGCGCCTCGATGTATTCCATGAGCGCCATCAACTGGCACTTCTGGCTCGCGACCATCGGCATCGTGCTCTACGCGGCGTCGATGTGGGTGACTGGAATCATGGAAGGCCTGATGTGGCGTGAAGTCGACGCGCAAGGGTTCCTTGTGAACAGCTTCGCCGACACCGTGAGCGCCAAGTTCCCGATGTATGTGGTCCGTGGTTTGGGCGGCGTCTTGTACCTCGCCGGTGCCGTGATCATGGCCTGGAATATGTGGATGACCATCCGGGGAGGCGCCCGTGTCTCCGCACCGGTCGGCGTCCCGGCAGAGTAAAGGAGCGAACAATATGTCCGTACTCAGCAAACACGCCCTCTTAGAGAAAAGCCCGACGCTTTTGTTGGTCAGCTCTCTGCTCGTCGTCACCGTTGGTGGCATTGTCGAAATCGCACCGCTCTTTTACCTCGAAAACACGATCGAGGACGTGGAAGGGATGCGGCCTTACTCTCCGCTCGAACTGGCGGGGAGAGAGGTCTACATCCGGGAAGGCTGCTATGTCTGCCACTCCCAGATGATCCGCCCGATGCGCGATGAAGTCGAACGCTATGGCCACTACTCGCTGGCAGCGGAATCGATGTACGACCATCCATTCCAATGGGGTTCCAAGCGGACGGGACCAGATCTCGCACGCGTTGGTGGCCGCTACTCGGATGCCTGGCACGTGGACCATTTCGTTGATCCGCAGTCGGTTGTCCCGGAAAGCGTCATGCCGAAGTACGCCTTCCTTTTGGATAACAAACTTGAGGGTGAACACATAGGCGACCTGATGAGCACGCATCGAATGGTCGGCGTTCCGTATACCGATGAGATGATCGCGTCTGCCAAGGCTGATTTTCGGGTACAGGCCGATCCAGATGGAGATTGGGACGCGCTTGTAGAGCGCTATCCGGGTGCAGTCGTATCCAACTTTGACGGTCAGGATGACCTGACGGAGATGGATGCCCTCATCGCTTACATGCAGATGCTCGGCACGTTGGTCGATTTCTCGACCTTCACACCCGATCCGACGCGCTAAGGAGGACGACCTATGGATACCTACTCTTTCTTGCGCGAACTGGCCGACAGCTGGGTCCTCCTCGCGATGGTGGTTTTCTACCTCGCGGCGATTGCCTGGGCATTTCGCCCGGGCAGTCGCAAGGTCCACGCGGACATTTCGGCTATCCCGTTTCGTAACGAACACTTGCCAATGGACGACGCCGAAACCGACGACGCTCCATCCGCTCACACTATGTCGGAGGCACGCTGATGTCTGACAATCCACATCACGACGAAATCACAGGCGTCGACACAACTGGTCACGTCTGGGACGGGATCAAGGAACTGAATAACCCTTTGCCGCGCTGGTGGCTCTGGACGTTCTATATCACCATCATTTGGGGCATCGGCTACACAATCGCTTATCCGGCTTGGCCAATGGTTGAACGCGCTACAGGTGGTTTGCTTGGTCAAAACACTCGCGCAGACGTGGCGGCCGACATAGCAGCAGTGGAAGCCCAAAACGCGGAAGTCTCTGCGACGCTGGCATCGGCAGACCTCAATACGCTTGCTCAGTCCGATCCTGCTTTTTCCTTTGGCGTTGCAGGTGGAGCGGCTGTTTTCCGCGCGAACTGCTCTCAGTGTCATGGGGCAGGGGCTGCAGGGGTTCAGGCGGCTGGCTATCCGAATTTGCTGGACGATGCTTGGCTTTGGGGCGGTACACTTGATGCCATCGAGTACACAGTTCGCCACGGGATCCGGAACGAGCAAGACTTTGATGCGCGCTGGTCCGAAATGCCTGCATACGACGAGGTCTTGAGTGAGGACGAGATTGTCGCGACCGCGCAATACGTCCGCTCACTATCGGGGGCTGACCATGACGCGACGCTCGCCTCGGCAGGTGCCGAAATTTTTGCTGGCGAATGCTCGTCGTGCCATGGCGACGCCGGTATGGGCGATCCTGAGCTTGGTGCGCCCAATCTGACAGACGCCATCTGGCTCTACGGTGGTAGCCAAGAAAAAATCGTCGAGACAATAACCTACTCGCGTTTTGGTGTCATGCCGGCTTGGGGGCAGCGACTTTCTGAAGCTGAGGTCAAGGCCGTCACTCTTTACGTCCACCAACTTGGCGGTGGTGAGTAAAACGCTCTCCAAGCCACCGAGACGCCCGGCTGCGTATTTCGCGGTCGGGCTTACCCCGATCCCGGACCTGTTCGCATCATTTTCGGGATCGGGGGCCCTGAACAGGGCACCGTTTTGACTCAGGTCAAGGAGGGTGACTGGGCGCCGGCCTAAACAGACACTGCGAACAGGAAAGAAATAACGATGAGTGACGCGAATCATCAGCCGCTTTACGCGCCGCAGGAGCCAATTTTCCCGCGCCGTGTCTCGGGCAAGTTCCGCACGTTGAAGTGGTGGATCATGGGCATCACGCTTGGGATCTACTATCTGACGCCGTGGCTGCGCTGGGATCGCGGCCCGAACCTTCCAGATCAAGCTGTACTCGTCGATATGGCGGGCCGCCGCTTTTATTTCTTCTGGATCGAGATTTGGCCCCATGAGTTTTACTTCGTGGCCGGCCTTCTCATCATGGCGGGACTTGGGCTTTTCCTGTTCACGTCTGCGCTGGGCCGCGTCTGGTGTGGTTACACCTGCCCGCAAACTGTTTGGACCGACCTTTTCATCCTTGTCGAACGCTGGATCGAAGGCGATCGAAACGCACGGGTTCGCCTTTGGAAAGCCAAGTGGGATGCACGTAAAATACGGTTGCGAGTCACCAAGTGGATCGTTTGGCTTCTGATCTCGGTCGCCACCGGCGGGGCTTGGGTATTTTACTTTGCAGACGCCCCGACTCTGGCAAAAAACCTCGTCACCTTTGACGCACCCTTCATTGCCTACTCGACAATTGCCGTGCTCACGGCGACCACCTTTATCTTCGGCGGGTTTATGCGGGAGCAGGTCTGCATCTACATGTGCCCTTGGCCTCGCATCCAAGCCGCGATGATGGACGACGACACCCTTACAGTTGCATACCGCGACTGGAGAGGAGAGCCGCGAGGCAAAGGCAATGTTCGCCGAGCCAAGGCAGCAGCTGCCGCGCTTGAGGCTGAAACCATTACCGCTCAAGCCGGTCCCGGTCATGCGCGCTATGCGGCCACACCCTATCCCGGCAAAGAGAAGATCGCTCCCATCCCAACTGCGGAAGGTCCAGGCGACTGCATTGACTGCATGGCGTGTGTCAACGTCTGCCCCATGGGCATTGATATTCGTGACGGTCAGCAGATGGAATGCATCACCTGTGCGCTTTGCATCGACGCATGTGACGACATCATGGCCAAGATTG
>CAYPVG010000416.1:0-3023 GCA_964414085.1 uncultured Boseongicola sp.
ACTTGCCATTCTCGTGATGCTGTTCAGGGAGCCGGTGACATCCAGCTTTGTGCAATCGATCAATTCAGGGGCACGTGCCACGACGAAACGAGAACGCTCGTTTCAATCCGACAGTTTTAGCCGCGTCGCCTCAAACTAATCTTTGAAAGGCTGGCTGGCGTTCTTTGGCCTCCAATGAACGTTGGCCGGGTCCGCAGCCATGCAGGTATCCGACTGTTCGCTGCGAGGGCGCAGATTTGAGGCAGGTCTGGACCGGCAAAATATGGACTTTGCAACCTTCGCTGTGTTTGCGCCAAGTTCTGCTCAACTTTCGGCAAAAAAGCTCAATGATCATATGCGTCAGGGTTTTGAGAGTGCTCTTCGCGAACAGAGCCTCCTGCCATAGGTTTGCCACGTTTCGCTTTGAATTGGAGACAATAATCGTCTGTAGCAACGGATTTGAACTTAGATTTGCCATGATCCGGTGCGAAACAGCCATCACTTGCGCGGTCCCGGTACGCATACCGGCCCGCCAAGCTGCTGCGGAACCGGAAAGCATTGAGCAAAGAGCACATGATTACAGTCACGAACTTCAGCAAACAATACAAAGGCTTCACGGCCGTCAAGAACCTCAGCTTTTCGGTCGAACCAGGCCAAATCCTTGGATTGCTCGGGCCGAATGGTGCCGGCAAAACAACGACTTTGCGGACTTTGTGCGGAATTATCCCGCCCAGTTCAGGGAGCCTCTCGGTTGCTGGTCATGACGTTGTCGAGGCGCCTATCGAAGCCAAAAAGAATCTCGGCTATATTCCTGACGATCCACGGCTCTTTGACACGATGACGGTTTGGGAACACCTGGCTTTCACGGCGGCGGCTTACAAACTTACAGATTTCGAAAAGGACGCCGAAGGGCTCCTTGCGTCATTCGAACTCACGCACAAGCGCGATACGCTCGTCCACAACCTGTCGCGTGGTATGCGGCAAAAAGTGGCCATCGCCTGTGCATTTCTGCACGACCCGAAAGTGATCCTTTTCGATGAGCCCCTGACAGGGCTCGATCCCCAAGGCATCCGGGGAATTCAACAGGCAATCCGCGAACGTGCGCAGACTGGCGCGGCCATAATCATCAGCTCGCACCTTTTGAGCCTGTTCGAGAATTTGTGCACGCATATCATGGTGCTGAACCTCGGCGAGTGCCGCCGGTTTGGCACCATGGAAGACCTGCTGAACGAGGTCGGCCATACCGACAGCACTTCAGCCCTTGAGGAAGTGTATTTCTCAATCACGCAAGCTCCGGACCAGAGCTCCGAGACAGCGGCGGTCTAAGCGATGGATACTGCACTTCGGCAACTTCTCGTATTTCGACTGCGTGGCGGACTGCGTCAACGCTTGCTCCAATTGGCAACCTTGCGCGGCGCGCTCTTCTCACTTGCTTTCGTGGGGATCATTTGGTTCCTGATCGATTCAAACAGTTCCTCGGGCGCGGGCCTCTTTGGGTCCGCGGCCCTGGACCAGCAAGCACTTGGCGAGCAGATCAATACTTTTTTGCCGCTCAGCATGCTTGGGCTGTCGCTTCTCACCGTATTGATAACGACCGGCCCTACGTTTCATTTTTCGCCGAATGAGATCAATTTTCTCTTTACCGGGCCATTCCGCCGACAGGACCTGATCATCTACAAGTTCGCGGCCTATGTTGCCGGCGTCACCTTGAGTAGCGTGTTCATCACGCTCCTTGTGCAGCCGGAAGCAGGATCGGTCCTGTCCGTCTTTCTCGCCACGCTCCTGACGCTTGTATTCGTTCAATTGAACAGCGCCGTCATCAGTATGACCGGGCATGCGCTCGAAGGAAGTAGACTTGCGAGGATAAGATGGCCCGCCACGGCGTTGCTTGGCACATTTGCAGCGGCAACGCTGCTTTATGCATGGGTCACGCCCGACCAGGGTATTTTCGACCTTCTGTCCGAGTTTCGGCACTCGTGGGTCGGGACCATCGTCTTGATCCCCTACATCGTGTTTGCCCAGCTTTTCGTGGCGCCATCTATTTCAGATCTGGCTTTTTGGGTTCTTGTCTCGGTCGTCATCAATGCGGCGCTGTTGCGCGCCGTTATCGTGCTCGATGCGCGCACGGCCGACCGCTCGCTCGCGGAGAACGCGCGCCTCAGCAACAGATGGGAGCGCATCAAACAAGGTGGCTCTTTCTGGGCGACACAAAAGACCGAGGTGCGCTCGATCCGTCGAGCACCATTTCTGGGCGGCACGGGGCCCATTGCGGCGCGGCAGGCCCTCAACGCATTACGGAATTCGTTCAAACTCATCATCGTGTTTATCGGCTTTGCAGCGTGTATTGCGCCGATCGCCTTGGCATTCGGTGCGTCGGTCACGGAACGGCAGACATGGATGCTGATCTATATCTTCATCGCATTCATGGTACCTCGCAATCTGGTCTGCGACTTTCGCGGTGATCTCAGTCGGATGGAAATCTACAAGACACTGCCCATTGAACCATGGCGCATTTGCGCAGGCCAACTCGTGGTTCAGACATTGCTGGGCTATGTGATTGTGTTGACAATTATAGCGAGCGCACTCGTCTTCGAGGAGAGTGTCACGATACAACGAGCGCTCGCATTAGCGGCTTTTGCGCTCCCCTTGACGTTCCTTATCTATGCGGTCGAGAACACGGTTCATCTTTTCTTCCCGACAAAGCTCGTTGCGATGGGACGGGCAGACTTCGAGTTTCTTGGACGCTCAATTGTCGAGTTTCTCGCGAAAACGCTCTTTGTTTTCGCTGCCATCACGGCATCGATTGTCGTGGGGATCACGTTCAGATTGACGGGAAGCCAGTTGGTCCTGCCAGGATTGGCCGGCTGGTTAACGCTGACTCTGATCGGACTTCTGACATTGGTCGCAATGCAATATGCTTTCCGCCGCTTTGTGGTTGCGGAAACAATCGACTAAGGCGTAGCCCACGATCAAAATCCGGATCATCAGCTCGGGATCGACCGAGGGCCTGCCTGTCGAACTGTAGAACGGTGCCAGATGCCGCC
>CAYPVG010000417.1:0-2762 GCA_964414085.1 uncultured Boseongicola sp.
AGCATCTGCCGGAAATCTCCATGTTTGGTTTTCCTTGATGTCTTCCCTGTAGGCTGCGATGGCGGGCTGATGCGACAGCGTGAGATCGATGTCGTCCCAGCCGTTTAAGAGCTTCTCGCGCCAGATATCATCTATGTCGAACGCAAAGGTCCGGTCGGCCAGACCAATCTCTTTCTGCTCCAAATCCACTACCAAGTTTTCGGCTTGGATCGTCATTGCCGAGATCAGAATGTTAATCGCTTCATCTTCAAGCTTTGCAGGAAGCAGGCCATTATTTACCGCGTTCGACGCAAAAATGTCGCCAAAGCTGGGGGCTACAATTGCTTTGATTCCGAAGTCCATCAAAGCGTAGACCGCCGCTTCACGCGACGATCCTGAACCAAAATTACGCCGTGTAACGATTACTGTTGCATCTGAATGTCTGTTTAGGGGATCCGTTGGGTTGGCTTCTCCGTCGGCTCCAAAACGCAAATCATGCAACAGAAAATCGCCGTAGCCTTTGGAACGCGGCGTCGACATGAAACGCGCAGGTATCAATTGATCTGTATCGATGCTTTCCCGGTCAAGCACAACCGCCTTGCCCGTGTGCCTTGTCCATCCCGTCGTCATGCCGCGTTCCGATCGGTCAAAAAGGGGCGAACGTCTGTTAGACGGCCAGTCACCGCCGCCGCCGCGACCATAGCAGGTGACATAAGATGCGTTCTCGAACCTGGACCTTGTCGACCTCGGAAGTTTCGGTTGGTCGTCGATGCGCATCTTTTGCCGGGACCAACAACGTCGCCATTCATGGCGACGCACATCGAACATCCTGAGGACACCCACTCAAGCCCAGCTTGCATGAAGACAGTGTCGAGACCTTCTTGCTCGGCTTGGTGCTTCACATGTTTGGAACCAGGAGCAACCAACCCGGGCACCCGCGCTTTGTGACCGCTTATAACGGCTGCCGCAGCACGCAAATCCTCTATCCTCGCATTAGTGCAAGAACCGATGAAAACTTGGTCGATCTCAATAGAAGTTAAAGGTGTGCCCGGCCTTAGGCCCATATAGTCGAGCGCATCGCTCAAATGCTCCAACTTACTCGGGGAAACACTTTCAAGCGTAGGAACTCTACTTGTTATCGGCAATGCGTCTTCCGGAGAAGTGCCCCACGTTACCAGAGGGGCGACATCTGCCGCATCTACTCTAACTGTATGGTCGAACACTGCTCCTTCATCGCTGTGAAGGTTGGACCAGTCCGCCTTAGCCTGTTCAAGCTCCGCGCCCTTCGGCGCATATTCTCGCCCTTCAACATAAGCAAATGTTGTTTCGTCGGGTGCGATCATTCCAAAGCGAGCGCCGCCCTCAATCGAGAGATTACAAAGCGTCATGCGCGCTTCCATCGACATCGCTCGCACAGCAGAACCTGTGTACTCAATGGCACAAGTACGGGCGCCGTCTGACCCAAGCTCGGCAATCCAATGCAAAGCCAAATCTTTGGCCCCAACGCCCGGACCAAACTCTCCATCTACGGAGAGCTGAAGCGACTTAGGCTTTCGTTGCCAGATGGTCTGAGTTGCAAGAACATGAGCTACTTCCGTAGCACCAATTCCAAACGCCAATGATCCAAAGGCTCCATGGGTGCTTGTGTGACTATCGCCGCAATTAATGAGAAGACCCGGCAGAGTGAGGCCTAGCTCCGGGCCAATAACATGGACAATTCCCTGGCGTGGGTCTTCGAGATCAAAGGACCTCAGCCCGTGACGAGTCGTGTTTTTGCCAAGCGTGGTCACCATTCGATCAATGGCTTCAGTTGAATTCCCAGGGCGCGTAGGCGCGTAGTGATCCGCAACACCGAATGTGAGGTCTGGTTCAGCAACATTAAGACCACGCTCAGCAATCTTACCAAATGCATGGTGCGAACCTTCGTGCACAAGATGTCTATCGACCCAGAGAAGAGACGCGCCATCAGGTCGGCGCAGAATTTCATGCGACTCCCAAAGCTTATCCAGAAGGGTTCTCTGCGTCATTCTTCGGTAGCCCCAATGACGGGTTCCCAGTGGCGGGCATCTTCAGAGCCGACTCGAGACAGTGTCATCTCAAGCCGAAACAGATCAGGACGGTAAAGCGCCGAAAGATACTCGATGCCTCGGCCTTCGGAGTCCCGTACAACTCGCGTCAAAGACAAAAGAGGTGCACCCACCGACACACTAAGCGCATCTGCAACATCTGGCGCTGCCAAGGTAGCTGTCACCGATTGGTACGCACTGGACACGGAGACGCCGCTCCGTTCGAAGAGCCGAAACAACGGTTGAGTCGCAAGGTCTGCCTCATCATAGTTCCGTGCAATAGCCTCGGGCACATGCGTGGTGAGGTGCGAAAAAGGTTGATTGTTTGACAATCGAATTCGAACAGCAGTTTGAACAAAATCGCCTTTCGCGATTCCAAGCGCTGACGAGACAGTCTTTGACGCTGCGGCATATGAAAACGATAGAAGACGTGCAGTTGTTGTCGTGCTCATCTCGACCAGTTGCGGCATAAGCGTCGCGAAGTCTGCTGTAATGCTCTGCGGGCGTTCTGGTCGCGCTAGGACAATCGAGCCTGCACCTGTTTTCTTCTGAATCTGACCATCAACAGCGAGCGCGTCCAAGGCGCGACGAATGGTTATTCGGCTGACACCAAACCGCTCCGCCAACTTGTTTTCGCCGGGAAGCAGTGATCCCTCTGGGTAAATGCCTGTTGAAATGTCGTTGCTCAGAGATAGGTAAACGCGTTGAGCCTTGCCG
>CAYPVG010000418.1:0-6098 GCA_964414085.1 uncultured Boseongicola sp.
AACCCTGAGGCACCACACTTCCCCCGCCGTTCCGCAGGACCTCCCCCCCGGTGAGGAGATAGCCATCTCCGTGACTCTCGACCAATGCGCCTACAGACTTCCTTCAGGGCACCGTTTGCGCGTAGCTATCTCGACGGCATATTGGCCGTTTATCTGGCCTTCTCCGACCGATGCAGGAGTGACTTTGTTAGAAGGCAGCCTGGTTTTGCCCGTACGCCCAACAGCCGACGGCGACGAGGTAGCCTTTCCCCCGCCAGAGGCAGCCCCGGCATGGCGCGCGACCCAGCTGCGCGCGCCACAATTCAAGCGCACCGAAACGACCCATGATGACGGAACGCAGCAGCTTCAAATTCTCATCGACAACGGCGAGATGCGGGACGATCAGCACGGGCTCGCGACCGGCTCCACATGCTTGGAGGATTGGCGCATTCACCCCGACGATCCGCTGTCAGCCGAAGTGCGCATTGACTGGGAAGAAACGCTCAACCGAGAATCCTGGAACATCCGAACGCGGTGTCATGCAACGCTCTGGTCCAGTTCCGACACGTGGCATGCGCGTGCACGCATCACAGCTTTCGAGGGTGACAACGTTGTTTTTGAAAAGGAATTCTCGTCAGACATTCCTCGAAATGGGATTTAGGCGCGACAGACTGTTGCCATTTGCGACATCCTTCGCCTAGTCTTCCAGTACGAGACCGGGCGAAAAGTCTGGCGACAACAGGGAGACATGAATGCACCCCATTCTATCGACGGTGCTACAGCGCCTTGGGCTTGGCGTCCTGACGCTGTTCTTTGTGTCTGTCATTATCTTCAGCTCGATCGAGTTCCTGCCTGGCGATTTTACTCAGGCTGTTCTGGGACAGACTGCCACTGAAGAGACGGTTGCTGCTTTCCGACGCGAACTTGGCCTCGACCAGCCCGCGTACATTCGGTACTTCGATTGGATCGGCGCTTTGGCGCAGGGCGATCTCGGCACATCCTTTTCGGGCCGCGCAGCATCTGGCGTAGACCGTTCCCGACCGGTTGTAGATCTGGTTGGGCCGCGTTTGGAAAACACACTCTTCTTGGCGACAATGACCGCCATCATTGCTGTGCCCCTCGCTCTGACACTCGGCATTCTGGCGGCGCTATACCGCGGGTCGATCTTTGATCGGGGCGTCAACGCCGTCACGCTGACCACGATCTCCATGCCAGAGTTTCTGGTGGCCTATATTCTGATTTTGGTCCTTGCCTCGCTCAATCCGATTTTCCCAAGCCTCGCCAATGTGACCAGCGACACGCCCTTCTGGGAACGCGTTTACAAGTGCGCCCTGCCCGCCCTAACGCTGACCCTTGTGATTATGGCCCATATGATGCGTATGACACGCGCCGCCATTATCAACTTGCTGGCCTCGCCGTATATCGAGATGGCGCGTCTCAAGGGCATTTCACCTCGACAGGTTATCCTTACTCATGCGCTGCCGAACGCCTGGGCGCCGATCGCCAACGTGGTTGCGTTTAACCTCGCCTATCTCGTTGTCGGTGTGGTGGTTGTGGAGGTTGTCTTCGTCTACCCCGGTGTCGGCCAGCTGATGGTCGACGCGGTGACGACGCGAGACATTCCGGTTGTGCAGGCCTGCGCCCTGATTTTCGCGGCCACCTACATCATTCTGAATCTTATCGCTGACATCATCTCGATCGTCACCAACCCAAGGCTGCTGCATCCAAGATGACCGACGCCCCCGAGACATATTCCGCCAAAGACGAAGTTGGTCAGGTCCGTGCGCGCCGCACGCGCCGGGAGCGCATGTGGATCGAACTGAGAAAGGCACCTCTCACCGCCTGGTTCGGTATGATTGTCATTGCAGCCTATATTTTCGTCGCAATCTTTGCGCCTTGGTTAGCGCCATACGCGGAAGCCGACAGCTCTTTTGGGGCCTATCTTCCCTGGGGCGACGGCCACGTCTTTGGCACAGACCAAATCGGACGAGATATTTTTTCCCGTATGATCTACGGCGCGCGCAATACAATGGGCATCGCGTTTGCCACGACGTGCCTCGCGTTCTTGATCGGCGGGGGTTTCGCACTCATGGCCGCGATAAGCAGAGGCTGGGTCGATCAGATCATTTCGCGTTTTGTCGACGTGCTGATGGCGATTCCGTCCCTGATTTTCGCCCTGATGCTTCTGTCGATCTTCGGCTCATCTATTCCATCGCTGATCATGATTATCGCACTTCTGGACTCCACGCGCGTCTTCCGCCTGACACGTGCGGTCGCCATGAACGTCGTGGTAATGGAATACGTAGAAGCTGCCCGCCTTCGCGGAGAAGGCCTCGGCTGGGTGATGCGGCGTGAGATTTTGCCAAACATCATGCCTCCGCTGGTCGCGGAGTTTGGTCTGCGCTTTAGCTTCGTGTTCCTGACGATCGCGGCACTGTCATTCCTCGGTGTGGGCATCCAGCCACCAACGGCCGACTGGGGCTCGATGGTGCGCGACAATGCTTCCCTCATTCAATTCGCTCAATACGACTGGAAAGCGGGGATCACACCGCTCATCCCAGCTTCGGCCATTGCGCTCCTTACAGTTGCGGTGAACTTCGTCGTTGACTGGTTTCTTCTGAAGACCAGCGGATTGAAGGAATGATGCCAGCCACCTCTCTGCCAAAAAGAAAGACCGACCATGAGTGACGATCTCCTTCTCAATATGAAGAACATCGTGATTGATGGTTTTTCGGACGAGAAATGGCACCCAATCATTAAGGGCGTAGACCTGACGCTGAAGCGCGGCGAAGTGCTCGGCCTCATAGGAGAATCCGGTGCCGGCAAGTCGACTTTGGGACTGGCGTCTATGGCTTTTGGCCGGCCGGGCATCCGTCTGACGTCTGGCGAGATTTGGTTCGACGGACGCGACCTGATGCAGGCAAGCGAAGCCGAAAAACAGGCTTTGCGAGGTGCACGGATTGCCTATGTGGCTCAGTCGGCAGCAGCGGCATTCAATCCGGCACATAGGTTGATTGATCAAACGATCGAGGCCTCGCTAGGCCACGGCGTGAAATCTACAGCCGAGGCGACAGAAGATGCCAAGTCTCTCTATGCGGCCATGGATTTGCCCGAACCGGAGACAATCGGCTTTCGCTATCCGCATCAGGTTTCGGGTGGACAGTTGCAACGCGCCATGACGGCGATGGCCATGTCGGCACGTCCCGATCTGATTATCTTTGACGAACCGACCACCGCACTGGATGTGACAACGCAGGTCAACGTGCTGGCTGCAATGCGCGAAGCCGTGGACCGATTTAACACGGCCGCGATTTACATCACGCATGATCTGGCCGTGGTTGCGCAGATGGCCGACCGGATCAAAGTACTCCGCTATGGCGAAGAGGTCGAGGAAGCAGAAACTCGGGAAATGCTTTCCAATCCGAAGCATCCATACACGAAATCGCTTTGGGCGGTCCGGTCGATTGAGAAGCCCGCTGAAACCAGCGATGACCATGTCTTGAAGATCGACAATGTCACCGCGGCCTATGGCACGGTTCCTGTTCTTCACAACGTTTCTATCTCGGTTCCGCGCGGTAAAACCGTGGCTGTGGTTGGTGAAAGTGGCTCGGGAAAGTCTACAACGGCACGGGTTGTCACCGGGCTCTTACCCCCCAAGCAAGGGCAGGTTCTGTTCAACGGAGAGCCGTTGCCTGCAGAACTGGCCGGGCGCAGCAAAGATCAGCTTCAACGCATCCAGATGATCTATCAGATGGCTGACACCGCCATGAACCCCCGCCACACAGTGCGTGACACGATTGGGCGGCCAGTTGAGTTTTACCTAGGCCTGAAGGGACGCGCGGTAGATGAGCGAGTGTCGGAGCTGCTCAGGCTGATCGAGCTTGATGACAGCTTCCTTGATCGCTATCCGGGCGAGCTTTCCGGTGGACAGAAGCAACGCGTTTGCATCGCCCGGGCGCTTGCCGCTGAGCCTGAAGTCATCATCTGCGACGAAGTCACATCTGCGCTCGATCAGGTTGTGCAAGAAGGCATTCTAAAACTCTTGATGAAGCTTCAGAAAGATCTTGGCGTTACTTACATCTTCATCACACACGACATCGCGACCGTTCAGGCGATCTCGGATGAGATTGTGGTGATGTGGATGGGCAAAGTCGTCGAGCAAGGCATCAAAGACGAGATCATGTCTGCGCCCTACCCTGAATACACTGAGCTTTTATTGTCATCTGTTCCAACGATGGACCCAGGCTGGTTGGAAGGTGCGGTGGCCGCACGCAAGTCGATGTCCCTGGCTGACAAGACCGGCGAAGCCTAGACGCTCAAGTGACACAGAAGCCCCAATCGTTAGCTCGGGGCTTTACTTCAATTTCTCGGATCACTAGTGTCCGCGCCATGAACCAGCGTTTTGATATCACCATCAATGCCCGCGCTTTGCTGCGCGATGCTGGCCTGCTTCTTCTCCTTAGCCGCCTCTGAGCGTGCCCCTGCGGCGCGACCGCTCAGAGGTGACACCGCGCCAAGACAAGCTAAGGACAAAGTGAGAATACTATGACAAACGACAAGAACCATGTGTTGATCTTCGACACGACCCTGCGCGACGGTGAACAGTCTCCCGGCGCGACCATGAGCCACGCGGAAAAGCTGGAAATTGCCGAGCTGCTCGACGAGATGGGCGTCGATATCATCGAAGCCGGGTTCCCGATTGCGTCCGAAGGTGACTTTCAGGCTGTGACTGAGATCGCGAAGCGCTCGAAGAATTCGGTGATCTGCGGGTTGAGCCGAGCCAACTTCAAAGACATCGACCGCTGCTGGGAGGCCGTTCAGCACTCGGAGCGACCCCGCATCCATACGTTTATCGGCACCTCACCTCTTCACCGCGCTATTCCGAACCTGAACAAGGACGAAATGGCGGATCGCATTCATGAAACGGTCACCCACGCACGTAATCTTTGCGACAACGTGCAGTGGTCACCAATGGACGCCACACGGACCGAGTGGGATTACCTCTGCCGTGTTGTCGAGATCGCCATCAAGGCCGGGGCAACGACAATCAACATCCCCGATACAGTTGGCTACACCGCGCCACGTGAAAGTGCGGATTTAATTCGGCGACTGATCGAAACGGTCCCGGGCGCGGACGATGTCATTTTCGCCACGCACTGCCACAACGACCTCGGTATGGCGACAGCAAACTCGCTGGCCGCAGTCGAAGGAGGTGCGCGGCAGATCGAGTGTACCATTAACGGCCTTGGTGAACGTGCAGGCAACACAGCCTTGGAAGAAGTCGTCATGGCGATGCGTGTTCGCAAGGACATCATGCCATACACGACGGGCGTCGACTCGACAAAACTCATGCACATCTCGCGTCGCGTTGCGACGGTGTCCGGCTTTGCGGTCCAGTACAACAAAGCGATTGTGGGCAAGAACGCCTTCGCACATGAAAGCGGCATCCATCAGGACGGCATGCTGAAAAACGCCGAAACGTTCGAAATCATGCGCCCCGAGGATGTCGGCCTCACCGAGACGAACATCGTCATGGGTAAACACTCAGGCCGTGCCGCGCTGCGCTCCAAACTGGAAGAGTTGGGCTTTGAGCTGGGTGACAACCAATTGAAAGACGTGTTTGTCCGGTTCAAGGCGCTGGCTGACCGTAAGAAAGAAGTTTTCGAGGACGACCTGCTTGCCTTGATGAGGGACCAGGAGTCTGGTGAGGCCCACGACCGTATCCAGGTGAAATTCCTGCGTGTTATCTGTGGAACCGAGGCTCCGCAATCAGCTGATCTGACACTCAGCATCGACGGGGTCGACCGCCAAACAACAGCACAAGGTGACGGACCGGTAGATGCCACGTTTAATGCTGTGAAGTCGCTCTTTCCGCATGACGCTCGTTTGCAGCTCTATCAGGTGCACGCGGTGACTGAGGGCACAGATGCTCAGGCAACGGTCAGCGTACGTATGGAAGAAGATGGACGTATCGCGACAGGCCAGTCGGCGGATACCGACACGGTTGTCGCCAGCGCAAAAGCGTACGTAAATGCGCTGAACCGTTTGCTGGTACGCCGTGAAAAGTCCGCACCTGATGCGGATGTGAAAACTGTTAGCTACAAAGACGTGAACTAAAA
>CAYPVG010000419.1:0-4083 GCA_964414085.1 uncultured Boseongicola sp.
GGTGCGGCCTTCGGCGTCAACGCCCAGCATGTCGGGGTGTTTGTCGACCATCCAGCGGGGCGGGGTAGCTGATGGTGTGCCGAGTATGACCTTCAAACCGGCGGAGCCTAAAACGTCGATCGCGCGGTCGAGCCAGTCGAACTCAAGCTGACCGGGTTTTGGTTCGAGACGGGACCATGCGAATTCGCCGATCCGGACCCATGAGAGCCCAGTTTCGACCATGCGTGCCGCGTCTTCGGCCCAGATGTCTTCGGGCCAATGTTCGGGATAATAGCAAACGCCGAGTTCTGGAGTCATGCGCGTCAACGCCTTAAAAATATGGTTAGCCGAGGATCACGCGATGTTCGGCCTGACCTTTTGCTACACCTTCTTCAAAGAAGACTTTGCCGTGATCCTGACTTCTTTCGCGATCTTCGTCGCTTACGCGTCCGGCGGCTGTTGTGCAATAGAGAGTGGTCAAGTCCGGGCCACCAAAGGCCGGGCAGGAGGTGTGTGCGGCATTGATGGGTATATCGCGAAGGAGTGTGCCATCGGGGGAATAGCAGGCAACGCGCCAGCCGTCCCATTGCGCGTTCCAAATGTTGCCGTCCGCATCGATGACCGCGCCGTCGGCGCCAAAAGGTTGGCCGGCAAGATCAAGCCAGACTTCAGGTTCGCCGACAGGCCAGCCTTCCTCGTCCAGCGAGACGCGTTTCATCTGGTTGTCGATGGTGTCGACGAAATAGGCTTGCTTCTTATCCGGCGTGAAGCAAATGGCGTTCGGGATAGTGATGCCGTCAAAGAGCGGTGTGATCTGGCCTTTGTAGAACCGGTAGAATTTGCCGGTCGGGGTGCGTTCGTGTTTCGGCATCGTGCCGATCCAAAAGCCACCGTAGGGATCAGCACGGCCGTCATTTGAACGGGTTTCGGGATCGTCGGCTTCCAAGGGAAGAATGTCCTCTTGATCGCCGTTTTCTACATTGAACCGAAGGAGTCTGGTTTCGGTCGCCATGAGAACGTGGGTGTCGTCCACCCAGCCTGCAGCGGATACGTCCTCGTCGAAGCTCCACGAGCGTGTGGTTCCATTTTCTAGCGTATGGAATCCGCGCCCGTGAATGTCGAACCAATAAAGTTGTTCTCGAACGGGATGCCAGAGAGGGCCTTCGCCCAAAGAGCAGACGGTGTCATTCAAAACTTTCATGCTGTGATCTCGTCCCATGTTGCGACAGTGTCTTTTGCTTTGGCTGCAACGTCCGCGGCAGTATCGCCGGGTTTGTAGAGGAAGCTGCCAAGGCCAAAGCCATTGGCACCCGCTTTCAGCCAATCAGTGAAGTTTTCGGGCCCGACGCCGCCCACCATGTAAACCTGCGTTTCGCTGGGCAGAACGGCGCGCAGCGCCTTCAGGCCGTCGACGCCCATTTGGAATGCTGGGAACACCTTTAGACCGTCTGCTCCCCATTTCAGGGCGTCAAAGCATTCGGTTGGCGTCAGGACGCCGGGGAATGATTGCATGTTCAGAGACTTAGTAGCCTTAATGACGTCTTCATCGCAATTCGGAGAGACGACTAGGCGGCCACCGGCGTTTGAAACGCCTTGAACCTGCTCGGGAGAAAGCACTGTGCCTGCACCGATCAGGGCATGATCACCGTGAGCTATCGCCATCCGCTGGATGCTTTCGAAAGGATCAGGCGAGTTCAACGGTATCTCTATGCGATCAATGCCTGCGTCGATCAGCGCCTCGGCGACGTCGGCTGCTTCGCGTCTCTCAATCCCTCGTAAGATGGCAATCAGTGGACGGCTCATGCGTGGTCTTCCTTCATGAGTGTGTGGGCTTGAGTGAGGCCCGCAAGCGTCGTTTGGGTGGCGTCAGCAATGTGCGATGTTGCACCTTGGGATTGCAAGGCCTCTGCGTAGTGATCTGACAGCGCGCGGTCGCCGATCAGAACGATTTCCTGGCCAAGCCAATAGGGTTTCGCGGCGGCAAGTTCTGCGCCAATCAAAAGGCCGGAGAGGTGCGCGCGCGTTTGACCGGCATCCGTTTTGTTCAGAAGTTGGTCTGCGCGCAATGAGAATAGTTTTGCGGCCATCATCTCAGGTTTGGACAGAGCATCGCTTACGGCTGTCTGGAAAGCGTCTTGGTTCCAGCCATCGCCCACGGAGTGTCGTAGCACCGAGTTTTTTGCGAGAAGACCGTAGAGTTCGCCTGTCATAAAGGTGCGAAAGCTGACGACCTCACCTGCGGAAACGTGGGCCCATTTCGTGTGCGTTCCAGGTAAGCAGACAACGCCATCGAAGTTTGGCATGGCGGCCAGGAGGCCAGCAATCTGGACTTCTTCACCGCGCATGACGTCAGGCGGGCTGATCTGCTTGAGACCGGGGACGACGCGAACGTCGATCCGGGAGCCGGAAACATCCGGTTTTGCTAGTTCGCCCGAAAGCGGTTTGGCAGGCACCGCGGTATAGGGTGCCTCCGCCCAACCTTGTCGAGACCCGACCATTCCGCAGGCGATAACCGGCGTTGTGCGAGTTCCGAGCCAAGGCTCGATCAGCTCCAGGAGGGCAGGTTCGAACTCGGCCTTATCTAGGGCGCCCATGCCTTTGTCAGACGTGTTTTCCGCTATGGCGGTGTCGCCGCGCATAGCCCACGCGCGCAGGTTAGAGGTTCCCCAATCGACTGCGATCCAATCGGCATATGAGGAAGACGCAGTCATCAGCCCGTTACGACCACCCCTGCATCAACGACCAGGGCTTGCCCGGTCATGACGGTTGAGGCTCCGGAGGCGAGAAAAAGGACCGGATCGACCATATCGACTGGTAGGATTTCGCGCTTGAGGCATTGTTTCGCGATAAAGGCATCAATCGCGCCCGGTGGCGCCCACAGTTCACGCTGGCGTTCGGTTAAAACCCAACCCGGCATCACAGCGTTGCAGCGGATGTTGTCCGGGCCGAATTCTCGCGCCATCGATCTGGTGAGACCTGTGATTGCGGATTTGGCCGAAGTGTATCCTGGATAATCACCCATGCCCATCATGTAGCTGATTGAGCTAAAATTGATGATAGAGCCACCGCCTGCGGCTTGCATGCCTGGGATAACGGCTTGAATGGCAAAGAAGTGGTGCTTGAAGTTCACCGCTTGCATTTCGTCCCAATACGCTTCGTCTACATCCAGAGTATTGTGACGAAGGTCGTTTGCGGCGTTGTTGACCAAAACCGTGACGGGTCCATGCGCGGCAGCAGCTTTGGCCAGAGCTTCCTTTAGCGCTGCGACGTCGGTGACGTTGCAATTCAAAAAAAGTGGCTTGTTTCCAGTGGCTTCTGCCATCTCGTTTGCAAAGGCTGCGCCACTTTCGGCAATGTCGAGAAAGGCGACTTTGGCCCCTTGGTTCAAGAAACCTTCAGTCAGTGCCGCGCCAATGCCTGTGGCCCCGCCAGTGACGACAACGGATGCGTCTTTGAGGTCGGGAAAGGTCGCGATGCTCACACTTTTTCCCCTTCCAATACCCACATCGTTTCAGGGAAAGACCAAGGCAGCGTGATACCACGCGTCATAAGGTATTGTCCTGAAAGTACTTGAGGACCGTCTTTCAAAGCGAGCGCTCCGCGAGATAGTGACGACACCGAATTTCGGTTCACGAGATTTATGCGATAGCGCGCTGTTGGATCAAGGCGCGTCAAGCGGAGTGGTCGTGGTGCAATCTGGGAAGACGTCGTTGCCTTGCCCGCAAAGACCACGAAACGCGATCCGTCACGTGCGCTTTGTTGTTCAGCGACGACCGCAGGATCGCTGCTTTCAAGGCGTAGAATATCTGCGGCAATCATCCAGTCGCGGTTGTGTTTCCACCACGAGGTGACTTCTTTCAGCACCGCTTCTTCGTCTTCGCTGAGCTCACGCGGGTCCATCTCGAAGCCCATGTGGCGCTGGGTGGCGACCCAAGCGCGGAAACGGATATCGAGGTGGCGGCCGGAGGTATGGCAGATGCGCGGTCCCACGTGACTGCCGGTGATGGCGGCAGGGATGAAGAGCGCCGCGTTGTGCTGCATGTATAGGCGTTCCAGCGCATCGTTGCTATCTGAGAGCCACACACGTTGTGTGCGTTCCAAAAT
>CAYPVG010000420.1:0-5683 GCA_964414085.1 uncultured Boseongicola sp.
GTGGAGGTGGGGCCAGGGCTTGAAACAACAGGCCTCGATGTCATCAAGGACTACATCGGCAAAAATCCGGTCCAGAAGACCTACGCTGAAGCCACCGCTATGCGCGCTAAGCTTCTGAAAGGGTTCGAAAACATCCCCGAAAGCCGTTGGCGCGAAGAGGTCGAAAAACACTACATCGAGACACCTGATGGTCTGCAAATCAACTATGACCCGGCGCTCCGCGATGCCGTACTTGCGGCTGGCACGCAACCCATGCCCGACCTTTGGCCGCTCTACGACGCGCTCGCGGGGCTCCCTCTCGCCCTTATCCGCGGCGAGAATTCCGATCTCCTCAGTGCCGCCACTGCAGACGAAATGCAAACTCGCCGCCCCGACCTCATACGCGCCGACATCGCCGATCGTGGCCATGTCCCCTTCCTAGACGAACCCGCATCCCTAAAGGTCCTGAACTCATGGATAACCTTGCTGTCGGCATAGCCGACGTCGAAGCTGCCGCAGACCGCATCAAAGGCCATGCGGTCCGCACGCCGCTCCTCAACGCGCCCCTCCTTGATGCCGACATCGGACGGCGCATCTTCGTCAAAGCCGAGTGCCTACAGAAAACAGGTTCATTCAAATACCGGGGCGCAAAAAACGCCGTCCAGTCCCTCTCTGACGAAGATCGGAAAGCCGGCGTCATCGCCTTCTCGTCGGGCAACCACGCTCAGGGTGTCGCCCTTGCCGCCCGCGAAGCCAAGGTTTCCGCCGTCATCATCATGCCCGCCGACGCGCCGCAAATGAAAATCGACAACACCCGCGCGCTCGGCGCAGAAGTCGTTCTCTATGACCGAGCCACGGAAGACCGCGATGAGATCGGGGCGCGCATGTCTCAGGAGCGTGGCCTCACCCTCATCAAACCTTTCGACAACCCATTCGTCATCGCCGGACAAGGCACCTCTGGCCTCGAGATCGCCGAGCAAGCCGCCGAAGCTGGCATTGAAGACGCCGATGTCCTCGTTTGCTGCGGAGGTGGTGGCCTCACCTCGGGCATCGCCACCGCCATCAACGCCAAAGCCCCGGGCTTCAACGTCCATCCCGTCGAACCCGAAAACTTCGACGACGTCACCCGCTCCCTCGCCTCCGGCAAAATCGAGGAAAATGAAAAACGCTCCGGGTCCCTCTGCGACGCAATCATCACCCCAAGCCCAGGCCAGCTTACCTTCCCGATCATGTCCGCCCTTTGCGGTCGTGGCGTCATCGTCACCGAAGAAGAAGCGCTCCGCGCCATGGCCATCGCCTTCACACGCCTCAAAGTCGTCCTTGAGCCGGGTGGAGCCGTCGCCCTCGCCGCTGCACTCTTTCATCGCACTGACGACAAGGACATCATCGCCGTCGCTTCAGGCGGCAATGTAGACGCCGCCGTCTTCCGTATGGCATTGGACAAATACGCCTGAAGCCTTCTGGAGGGGCAAAACATGTTGATCGCCGATCTCGACGGATTGAAAACACACTACCGCGACGACGGTGATCCGCACGGACGGCCAATTGTGTTCGCCAACTCCCTTGGCACCGACTTGCGCATCTGGGACAAAGTCGTCGAGCGCTTGCCGCAAAACTTGCGCATCATCCGCTACGACATGCGTGGCCACGGCCTGACTGACGCGCTAGATCCGCCCTACTCCATGGGCGCGCTCATCTCCGACGCCGAAGCTCTTCTTGACCACCTCGGCGTGCGCGATGCCGTTTTCGTCGGTCTCTCGATCGGCGGATTGATTGCCCAAGGCCTCGCCGTCAAACGGCTCGACCAGATGCGCGCCATGGTCCTCTCGAACACCGCAGCCAAAATCGGCACGGTCCAAACCTGGCAAACCCGCATTAACGCCGTTGCTGAGAACGGATTGGACGGCATTGCAGACGATGTCATGAAGCTCTGGTTTGGCCCAAAATTCCGCCAATCAGACGAACTCCACGCCGTCCGCAACATGTTCTCCCGCCAACCGATGCACGGCTACGTCGGGTGCGCCGCCGCCATCGCAGGCACCGATTTCTACACGACCACAGCCGCCCTTACGCTCCCCACGCTCGTTATCGCAGGCAGCGAAGACGGCTCCACACCGCCCGACCTCGTGCGCGAAACCGCCGAGCTGATCAAAGGGCACCGTTTCCACCTGATCCGCGGCGGAGGCCATGTCCCCTGCATCGACAAACCCGACGACTACGCCGAAGCGCTCACGTCCTTCCTTAAAGAGATCGGTCACATCTGACCCCATGCGCCTGCCCCTGATCTTTGTCATCACCACGACTGTCATCGACTCCATGGGGATCGGTCTTATTCTACCCGTGATGCCCGCACTCCTGCGCGAGATCAGCGGCACCACCCTTGCCGACGCCGCCCTCTACGGAGGCGTCCTCGTCACCGCCTTCGCTTTCATGCAGTTTCTCTTCGGCCCCATCGTGGGAGCACTGTCCGACCGCTACGGACGCCGCCCGGTCATGCTGATCGCACTGGCTGTCATGGCGCTCGACTACCTCGTCATGGCCGTCGCCGGTGCCTTCTGGATCCTCTTCGTCGGTCGCTGCGTCGGCGGCATCACAGCGGCCACCCAGTCAACCGCCTATGCCTTCATGGCCGACATCTCGAAACCTGAAGAAAAGGCCGCCCGCTTTGGTATGATCGGCGCGGCCTTCGGAATCGGTTTCGTCCTCGGCCCACTGCTCGGCGGCCTCCTCGCCGAATTCGGCACCCGTGCACCTTTCTACGCCGCTGCTGCGCTCGCCGCCGCAAACCTCGTCTTCGGCTACATCGTCATGCCCGAAACGCTGAAAAACGAAAATCGACGCCCAGTCACCCTCAGCCGGGCCAACCCGCTCGGAGCCTTTAAGCACGTCACCGCAAACCCCGTGCTGAAACCGCTCCTCCTCCTCTTCTTCCTCTATCAAGTGGCCTTCATGGTCTACCCGGCGATCTGGGCATATTTCACCGAAGCCCGGTTCGGCTGGTCACCCGGCATGATCGGGGCATCCTTAGGGGCCTTTGGGATCATGATGGCCATCGTTCAAGGCGGCTTGATCCGCCTCATCCTCCGTTGGTTCGGTGATCGCGGAACCATCCTTTATGGCCTTATCTTCAACTTCTTCGCCTTCTTGGTCCTTGCCGTGATTGAAAGCGGCTTCTGGGCCATGGCCTTTATCCCGCTCACCGCCCTCGGGGCGGTCGTAACACCAGCAGTCCAAGGTCTCATGTCACGCGCCACCAGCGACGACAGTCAGGGAGAGCTTCAAGGCGTGCTTTCGTCCACATCAGCGCTCGCCACCATCATCTCGCCCCTGATTATGACCCAGGTCTTCGCAATATTCGCCCGCCCTGACGCCAGCTTCCACCTCCCCGGCGCCCCCTTCCTGATCTCCATGTCCCTCATGGTCGTCTGCGCCGCCGTATTCATGACCTCTGCGAAACCACGACCGACGTAACGACAAGGCGTCATTCGCGTCATCACCCGTCGGTTTCTGACGCGAGAGGCCCCTCCCAAACGGCAATTTTGATCGGAACGACCAAAGGACCACTTCATGCAGAAAATCCGCGCCGCCGTTTGCCGAGAGTTCGGCAAGCCCCTTACAATTGAAGAGGTCCACCTCGCTGCACCCGCTGGCCGCGCCGTCGAAGTGACGCTTGAAGCATGCGCCATCTGTCATTCAGACATCACCTATGCTGACGGTCACTGGGGCGGTACGCTCCCCGCAATCTACGGCCATGAAGCCGCAGGCCGCATCACCGCCCTCGGCCCCGAAGCACAAGGTTACAATATCGGCGACCGTGTGATTGTCACCTTGATCCGTTCTTGCGGCACATGCCCCTCGTGTTCGGGGGGCAAACCTGTCATCTGCGAACGCCCGAATGGCCCCGCACCTCTGACCGAAACAAACGGCGCACCCATTGAGCAATCCATGTACTCCGGCGCATTCGCTGAAAAAGTTGTCGTCGACCAAAGCCAGATTGCCGCTATCCCCGACGCCATCGCCATGGACGTCGCCTCACTCCTGTCCTGCGGAGTCATCACGGGAGTCGGCGCTGTGATCAACACCGCGAACCTTCAAGCGGGCGAAGATGTCGTTGTGATCGGCGCAGGCGGCGTAGGCCTCAACGCCATCCAAGGGGCCGCGATCGCAGGCGCGCGCCGCATCGTCGCCGTGGACCTCTCCGAAGAAAAGTTGGCCGACGCCAAGGCCTTCGGCGCCACCGACGGCATCCTCGCCTCCGATCCCGAACCCTGGAGCCAGCTCGAAACGCTCATTGGACGAAAAGCCGATGCCGTCTTTGTCTCCGTTGGCATCGCGCCGGTCTACACCAGTGCACCCAACTACCTCGCCCCCGGCGGCCGAGTCGTCCTTGTCGGCATGCCTGCCACAGGTGCCATCTCAGAATACGAGGCCGGCAACCTTGCCGCTGCCTGCCAATCTCTCGTTGGCTCCAAGATGGGCAACACGGTCCTGTCCCGCGATATCCCCTGGCTCGCCGATCTCTACCTCCAGGGCCGCCTGAAACTCGACGAGCTTATCTCAGGCCGCTGGAGCATCGAGCAGATCAATGAGGCCATCGCCGATACCAAAGCCGGCCGCGCTCGCCGCAATGTGATCCTCTTCGAAACTTGAGCGCGACTTGTTCCACTCACCCTTTCAAAAATACCTGAAGGAAATCCGACAGACGCGCGCGCTCCGTTAACTTTCGCGAAGATCCGAAAGTAGCACCGACGCTATACCGACCAAATACCGATGCAATACCGACGTAGCGTTCGGTGCTTTCCCCCCAGTGATTAAAGGGCGCGCCGCATGAGTCGCAAAAAAGGATGCAACACCACCGCCCCGCGCCGTCAGAACTCGTTAAAGCTCAGCGTTCCAGTCGTAGACGACAATCCCGTCTGTCTCTCGCGCGTCCATACTCCGATAAAGCGCGCGTGCAGCCGCATTGTCGTGCTCGGTTGCAAGCCAAATGCCCTCACATCCCCGATCATGCGCCAAATCCATCAACCGTTGCATCAACCGCTTGGCGATCCCATTCTGGCGATAGTCCTCATGCACCGATACCTCGTTCACAAAGAACGAAAACGGCTTATCGGGGTGCATCAACACAGTTCCACTGGCAAAACCAATGACTTCGCCTTGATCGAGCGCCACGACAATCTCGTTCACGCGCGTCGCCAGGAACCCATATGCCCAGCTTGGATCAACTGGATGATCGAATGTTCCCTCACGAACGCGATCAAGAACGTGAGCCTCCTCTGGACCCAGATTGCGAATGGTGATTGGGTTCATTGCAACAAACTCTGCTACTGACGCGACACGGGGACCAACCCATTGAAACTACGCGATCTTGACATCATCGTCACCGCTCCGCCAGCCCCCGGATGGGGTGGGCGCTACTGGATTTTGGTGAAAGTCACAACTGACACCGGCATCACCGGTTGGGGTGAATGCTACGCCTCCGCTGTCGGCCCCGACGCGATGAAGGCTGTCACCCGCGACGTCTTCGCTCGCCACATGGAAGGCGAAAACCCTGAAAACATTGAACTAATGTTCCGCCGCACCTACTCCAGCGGCTTCACCCAGCGCCCCGACCCGACCGTCATCGGTGCCTTTGCGGGTCTCGAGATGGCGTGCTGGGATATCGTTGGCAAAGACCGCGATCGTCCGGTCTGGGCGCTTCTCG
>CAYPVG010000421.1:0-3677 GCA_964414085.1 uncultured Boseongicola sp.
ATGGCTACAATCCTCGCGACCTGGGCGCTTCAAGGCATTGGTGTTTCACTCGGCGTGTTCCCCACCGCTCTTCTCGCATTGCCCGTCGGGATCGCCGCCACCGCTCTTCTGGTCCTCGCGACCGACAAACTCGTTTATCAGTTCTATCGCGCTCAAAAGGCCGCCCCGGTGATCCTGGTCATCGTCTCGATGGGTGTCATGTTCATCATGAACGGCCTTGTGCGCTTCATCATTGGCCCCGACGATCAACGCTTCGCCGACGGCGCGCGCTTCATCATTTCTGCGCGTGATTTCAAAGAGATGACGGGCCTCCGCGAAGGCCTCGCTATCAAATCCACTGCCGCCCTCACCGTCGTTGTCGCGATCATCGTTGTGATGCTTCTCTTCTGGTTCCTGAACAAAACAAGGACCGGGAAATCGATGCGTGCGTTTTCCGACAACGAAGACCTCGCACTCCTCTCCGGCATAAACCCAGAGCGCGTGGTCATGATCACCTGGATCATCGTAGCCGCTCTAGCCACAACCGCGGGCGTCCTTTACGGCCTCGACAAGTCCTTCAAGCCGTTCACCTACTTCCAGCTTCTGCTTCCGATCTTCGCCTCTGCCATAGTCGGGGGCTTAGGCAACCCAGTTGGTGCCATCGCAGGCGGTTTCGTCATCGCCTTCTCTGAGGTCACCATCACATACGCCTTCAAAAAGGTCGCGACCTACATCCTGCCAGAAGCCTTAGAGCCCGACGGCCTCGTCCAACTTCTTTCTACCGACTACAAATTCGCGGTCAGCTTCGCGATCCTCGTGATTGTATTGCTGTTCCGACCGACCGGCCTCTTCCAGGGGAAAGCGCTATGACCCTGCATCCCCGTGATATCATCCTCTTCTTCGTTGTCTTCGGCCTCATCGTCGCCACCGGCTTCTTCCAAAGCTGGAACGTGGCGCTCGGCATCCTGAACATGGGCCTGATCTCAGCCATCATGGCGCTGGGTGTGAACATGCAATGGGGCTATGCCGGTCTCTTCAATATCGGCGTCATGGGCTTCGTTGCGCTCGGTGGCCTTGCCGCCGTGCTCGTCTCCATGCCGCCCGACCCCGAGGCTTGGTCCGCAGGCGGCCCGCGTGTCATCGCTGCTCTTCTTCTCGGCGCAATTACTATCTACGCGGCCATACAAGCCATGAAACGCCTGCCCAAGGGTCGAACCCGAGGCCTCGCGACCCTAGCCATCCTCGTCATCGGCTTCTTCGTCTACCGCGCCCTGCTCGATCCGGCGACTTCCGCTATCGAGCGCATCAGCCCAGCCGACCGCGGCTACCTCGGCGGTCTTGGCCTGCCGATCCTCTTCTCGTGGCCCGTGGGTGCCCTGCTCGCCGCTGGCGCTGCATGGGCCATCGGCAAAACTGCCCTCGGTTTGCGCTCGGATTATCTTGCCATTGCAACGCTCGGGATTGCGGAAATCGTTATCTCCATGATGAAGAACGAAGACTGGCTCAGCCGCGGCGTCAAAAACGTCATCGGCCTTCCACGGCCCGTTCCCTATGAGATCGACCTTCAGAACGACCCAAGCTTCGTTGATCGTGTGACCGGCTGGGGCTTCGATCCCGTCACGGCCTCGTCGATCACGGTCAAGCTCGCCTACACCGGTCTGTTCGTTGCAATCCTGGTCCTGCTGCTCTGGCTTGCCCAGGCCGCGCTCGCCTCGCCTTGGGGCCGCATGATGCGTGCCATCCGCGACAACGAGGTTGCCGCCGAGGCAATGGGCAAAGACGTCACCGCCCGCCACCTTCAGGTCTTCATCCTCGGATCAGCCATCTGCGGTCTTGCAGGAGCCATGATGACCACGCTCGACGGCCAGCTCACACCTGCAAGCTACCAACCTCTCCGTTTCACTTTCCTCGTTTGGGTCATGGTGATCGTAGGTGGCTCCGGCAACAACTTCGGTGCCATCCTGGGCGGATTCCTGATCTGGTACCTCTGGGTCATGGTCGAACCCTTCGGTCAATTCTTCATTGAATTCATCACCGCAGGCATGGCCGACGAAAGCTGGCTCAAAGGCCATCTCCTCGAAAGCGCCGCACACATGCGCCTCCTAACCATGGGCCTCATCCTGCTCCTCGTTCTGCGCTTCAGCCCACGCGGCCTAATCCCGGAAAGGTAACAGCCAGTTTCTTTCTGGCGAAAATAAGGTGGATGAGACCCGAACGGCCGAAGGCAAAGCCCGCATTAACGCTCGCGTATTTCGCGTGCAGACGGGAACCGCGCCGTCGCTCCCATGGTTTCAACTTCGGGAAACAGCTCAAGGATCTCGCGACGCTGAGAATTCCCTAACCCTCGCATCACCTGATCATCAGGATGAAACGTCTCTGTCCAAACACCATCTGCTAAAATAACCTGATGGGCATCACACAAAAGATGCACATAGCTTACGCCCAATGTCTTTGCGAAGTGAACGCGCCGTCCATCGACCAGATGACGCGCGGCGACCAAAGCCTCACCATCCATCGTCAAAAACGCCTGATCGGGAGAAACAAGAAAGCGGTGCGACGGGCTGACCACCATATCTCGTCGGGGAAATTCGTCTCCCAAAGAACCGGCCCGCACAACAACAGGCACAAGCTCGTCTTCTCGCAGCAATTCGTGAAACGAAACATCGCGCCGACCCACCCAGTATATGCGCTTCAAACCATTGTCGCGCGTCACCACCTTGTCCCCAGACCGCAGCGTCTCCACGGGAATGGCACCCCGGTCCGTCGCAATAAGCGAGCCTGGCGTGAAACACGGTGTGACAGGTGAAATGCGCATCTTCGATCCCCCACTGGGGGATGAAAGGTGCGAGCAGTTTGCTAAGTGAATTGGCGGGAACCGATGCGCCATTTCCCACGTGTCGCCCGGCAACATGGGCAAACTCACACACGCGGGAGCATCGATCCCCGCCGCCATACTGGCAGCACTCAATACCCTTACTTGCAGAGGGTTCTGCAAGTCATGCGCGGCACCCCCATGCCGCTACACTACCCCCCAGCGAGGTAAGGAAAAGGTAACCATGAGCGGACGATTGCCAAAGGAAAAACGGCCAAAACTTGGCAGCGGATTGGCATTTTCTAAGTCGGGTTGGCGAATTTGGGCAGGTCGTCCGAAGACGACTTTTGGGTATTGATGAACCTGTAGAAACAATTGGTACTCACAAAAGATCAACAAGTGTTGGCAAAACGAATTTTTGGTGACGGAAAGTCGAGACCGAATTGTCGCCAATCACTTAACAGTCGTGGATTTACCTGAAGACCATTGGGGCACAAATATGTCGCGCAATGGAAACACGGCAGTGTTTTCGCTGACGCATCAATGAAAAGTAATCCTGATGATTGATGAGCGGATTTCCGCTTACTCCGTCGAATCGCTCGAAACGGGCCGCGGCAGAACCCGCAAAACAGACATCCAAAGGACTTTGGCATTCGGTATCCGCAGCACCGCAGGAACCGTGATAGTCTGCCCCAATACATCGACCAACGCGCGCCCTTCAGCGCCGGCAGGCTTCACAACCGTCACCGGCAATACCATGATCGCCGATCCCGACCCCGGGTGATGCAAGCTGAAATGAACGCTTTCAATCGGCAGTCCCAATTCGAGTGCTTCGCCTGGCATCGCACGTAAAGGTAGCGGAACCGATGATCCCGGGCCATCCTCT
>CAYPVG010000422.1:0-7664 GCA_964414085.1 uncultured Boseongicola sp.
GGATTTATTGCCCGAAAATCAGGTGATTGGTTCGCCGCCGAAGCCGCCTACCGCACCGCACTACTGCGAAATCCGGACAACCTCCTCGCGCGCTCCTACTACGGCCAGGGTCTTGCCAATCTCGGGCACGTCGAAGCTGCCCGAAAGCAGCTCTCCGAGATCCGTGCACGCGGTGGCCGTCAAAGCTGGCCAGAGATTGCGCTTCGCCTCCACATAGATGGCATCCAAACCGGCTACTAAGCCCCTAAAGTAGCCAATCCTTAACCCTTAAATCCTATCCACTGACAAAGTGGAGACGAGAGACTGTCGTTGGACCTTACCGTTAACGATCCCATTGACCTGCCCGGCCTTGCCCCAACCAGTCACTTGAGCGGGCGCGAAAAGGCCGCCATAGTCGTGCGCCTACTACTGTCCAGCGGGTCTGTCCCGGCGATATCCGAGCTCCCCGAAAGCGTTCAGACAGATCTCGCGCTGCAACTAGCGCGTATGGCACCGGTCGACCAAGACACCGTGGATGCAGTCGCCGGGGAATTCGCGGACGCAATCGAACGGATCGGTCTGTCGTTTCCTACAGGCCTCGACGGCGCTCTGGGACTACTTGAAGGGGTCATTTCCGCGAATGCCTCCAGCCGCGTCCGCCGCATGTCGAGCGACGATTACCATGGGGACCCTTGGGACAAAGTCGGAACCGTCGAAAACGAACGTCTCGCGCAAGTGCTTGAGGCGGAATCTATAGAAGTCGCCGCTGTCATCCTGTCCAAACTCAAGGTATCCAAGGCTGCCGAACTCCTCGGCCTCATCCCCGGTGACCGCGCCCGCCGCATTACGTATGCAATCTCGCTGACTGGCGCTGTCGCCCCTCTTACCGTTCGACGCATCGGTATCGCCCTTGCCGAACAGCTCGACACACGCCCAGCCCGTGCCTTCTCCGATGGCCCCGTAACGCGGGTCGGCGCGATCCTGAACTACTCCCCCTCGTCGGTCCGAAATGAAGTGCTCGACGGGCTCGACAACGAAGACGCCGACTTCGCGGAGCAAGTCCGCAAGGCCATATTCACCTTTGCCAATATCAAAGACCGCGTGTCCGAACGCGATATCCCGCGCGTGCAGCGCGATCTCGACCAAAACGATCTGCTCTTGGTCATCGCTGGCGCGGAAGACGACGACAAATTGACCGTGGATTTCATTCTCGAAAACATCTCTCAACGCCTCGCCGACAATCTGAGGGCTGAAGCCGCCGAAGGCGCCAAACCCAGCACAACTGATTGCGAGGCGGCCATGATGCGTATCGTGAATGTCGTGCGAGATCTTGAAGGCAGTGGCGAGATCTTTCTCGTCGCCAAGGACGAGTAACGAGAACCGCACGTTTCTCTCGCACCCAAAAAGTAACCCGTAAACTGGCCTTAGGTTCTGAAAGGATGGAAGCGGGCAACCAGCGTCAAACCGGCCAGCTGATCACCGCAACTGCGCTGCACCCAGGATAGGACCAGACGCCTTTTCCTGCACGAGGATCGCCACGCGAACACCATCAGGAACCTGGATCGTCGCACGATAAGTTCCGCGACCGTTCCACCTTCCAATCTCGACCAGGCGACGAACGACGTTGTGGTACGTCAACGTCCGCCCGGCGTTCTCTCCGCGCCGAATGCTGACGGTTTCTTCGGGCGTGACGGTTGCAACCTGCACAATGGCGCCGCCAGATGGCATACGCCCCTCTGCTGTGACCAACACCACAACTTTATTACCGTCCCGGCGCATGGTTATAGATGCGGGTTTTGCACGGTCACGATTCGCGTTGATCGCATCAACAAGCTTCATTGCGTTCGCGCCGACGACGTGATCCACACCTCCGATGACCATTTGGGGCGTGTAGATCGAAGGCTTACCGGCTGCGCGGGAGTACCCACGCTGACGAACAGTGTGCGCGGGGTCAGCAAACTCGTCTTTCCAGCCGATGTAGTCCCAATAGTCGACATGCAGCGCCAAAGCGATCACATCATCCCGTTCTGCGAGCTGCGCCATCAGCGCGTCTGCAGGGGGGCAGGATGAACAGCCCTGAGAGGTGTAAAGCTCGACCACGACAGGTTGCTGCTGAGCGGATGCAAACGTCGCCAAAGACACCCAGAAGGCAGCAACCCAACCAAAAAAACGCATAACAGTTCTATCCAACTTTGATTCCCCGGAATCAATTAGCCCCTACCGAACCCAAGCGCCAATCAACGTTTTGCGAGACCGCGTTACAAAACGCGTGCAGTGTTGCACAAAAAATTGTACACTATGGTATACAAAATGCCGCATCCCCCTTGCGTCAAGGCACGAGAAGGCGATAGATGCAGCTTAATTCTTGCACGTCCCACACGCAAATTCGTTGAAACGAGGGAGCTCATCACATGCCCATTACCGTTGGCCAGGACACCGCCAAAACCCGCAAAACGCTGACCGTTGGCGATCAATCGGTTGCATATTACTCGATCCCGGCCGCCGAATCCGCGGGCTTGGGTGACTTCTCCCGCCTACCGGCAGCGCTCAAAGTTGTCCTGGAAAACATGCTCCGCTTTGAAGACGGCAAAACCGTCAGCGTCGACGATATCAAAGCGTTCTCGACCTGGGCTGATCAAGGCGGCAAGAACCCTCGCGAGATCGCCTACCGCCCTGCCCGCGTGCTGATGCAAGACTTCACCGGTGTGCCCGCGGTTGTTGACCTCGCCGCCATGCGCGACGGCCTCGTGGCCCTCGGTGGCGATGCGCAAAAGATCAACCCGCTGAACCCAGTTGACCTCGTCATCGACCACTCGGTCATGATCGACGAATTCGGCAACCCGCGCGCGTTCCAGATGAATGTTGATCGTGAATACGAACGCAATATGGAACGCTACACCTTCCTCAAGTGGGGTCAGTCGGCGTTCAACAACTTCCGCGTTGTTCCACCAGGCACCGGCATCTGCCACCAGGTGAACCTTGAATACCTCGCACAAGCCGTTTGGACCGATACCGACCAGGCTGGTGAAGAAGTCGCATACCCCGACACACTCGTCGGCACCGACAGCCACACCACCATGGTCAACGGCCTCGCCGTTCTGGGCTGGGGTGTCGGCGGCATCGAAGCCGAAGCCGCCATGCTCGGCCAGCCGATCTCGATGCTCATCCCCGAAGTCGTCGGCTTTGAACTGACGGGCGCCATGGTCGAAGGGACCACCGGTACTGACTTGGTTCTGAAAGTCGTGGAAATGCTTCGCGAAAAAGGCGTTGTCGGTAAGTTCGTCGAATTCTACGGCGCTGGCCTCGACAGTCTGCCGCTGGCCGACCGCGCAACCATCGCCAATATGGCGCCTGAATATGGCGCAACCTGCGGCTTCTTCCCGATCGACGCTGAGACGCTCCGCTACCTGCGCACCACAGGTCGCTCGGAAGATCGCATCGCACTCGTCGAAGCCTACGCCAAGGAAAACGGATTCTGGCGCGGCGCAGACTACGCACCGGTCTACACCGACACCCTGCACCTCGACATGGGCACGATCGTACCTGCCATCTCGGGCCCAAAACGCCCGCAGGACTATGTTTCGCTCGACAACGCCAAGGCTGCGTTCTCCAATGAGATGGAGAACACCTTCAAACGCCCCATGGGCAAAGAAGTGACGGTCGATGGCGAAGATTACACAATGGAATCCGGCAAGGTCGTAATCGCGTCGATCACCTCGTGTACCAACACGTCGAACCCGTACGTTATGATCGGCGCTGGCCTTGTGGCCCGCAAAGCGCGCGCACTTGGTTTGAACCGCAAACCTTGGGTCAAAACGTCCCTCGCGCCTGGCTCGCAGGTGGTCTCGGCCTACCTTGAAGCCGCAGATCTGCAGGAAGATCTCGATGCAATCGGCTTCAACCTCGTCGGCTACGGCTGCACAACCTGCATCGGCAACTCTGGCCCGATCCAGCCGGAGCTATCAAAAGCCATCGCGGACGGCGACCTCGTGGCGACCTCGGTCCTGTCCGGCAACCGGAACTTTGAAGGCCGTATCTCACCAGATGTACGCGCCAACTACCTGGCCTCACCACCATTGGTCGTCGCCTACGCCCTCGCCGGCACGATGGACATTGATCTGACGACCGAACCACTCGGAACGGACAAAGACGGCAACGACGTTTACCTGAAAGACATCTGGCCAAGCCAGCAGGAGATTGCGGAGCTCGTCGAAGCCACTGTGACCCGCGAAGCCTTCATGTCGAAGTACGCCGAAGTCTTCACCGGCGACGAGAAGTGGCAGTCGGTTCAAACGACAGATCAGGAAACCTATGACTGGCCGTCCACGTCTACCTACGTTCAGAACCCGCCGTACTTCCAGGGCATGAGCCAGGAACCGGGCACGATCTCCAATGTCGAAAATGCTCGCGTCCTCGCGATCCTCGGCGACATGATCACAACCGACCACATCTCGCCGGCTGGTTCCTTCAAGGAAAGCACGCCTGCTGGCCGCTATCTGACTGACCGTCAGGTCGCCCCGCGGGAGTTCAACTCGTACGGTTCGCGCCGCGGCAATCACGAGATCATGATGCGTGGCACATTCGCCAACATCCGCATCAAAAACGAGATGCTGGACGGTGTCGAAGGCGGCTACACGCTTGACCCTGCAGGTAACCAGTCTTCAATCTACGACGCGGCCATGGCGTATCAGGAGCAAGGCACACCGCTCGTAATCTTCGGCGGCGAACAGTACGGCGCAGGTTCGTCCCGTGACTGGGCTGCGAAAGGCACCGCCCTTCTCGGCGTCAAAGCCGTGATCGCCGAAAGCTTTGAACGTATCCACCGTTCCAACCTCGTTGGCATGGGCGTCATCCCGTTCGAATTCACCGGCGGCGACACCCGCAAGTCGCTGGGCCTCAAGGGCGACGAAACGGTGTCGATCCACGATCTCGAAGGCGATCTGAAGCCTCTGTCGAACGTGCCCTGCACGATCACATTCGCCGATGGCTCAACCAAAGATATCGAACTGAAATGCCGGATCGATACCGCGATTGAGAAGGAATACATCGAACACGGCGGCGTCCTGCATTACGTGCTACGCAATCTCGCAGCCGCTTAAAAAACAGCAGCGCCCGCCAAATCGGCGGGCGCATGCTTCTCTTAAGGGAATGCTCAAAACTCTTTGAAATGAGTTTTCCTCCGTCCCATACTGCCGCCAGGACGAACGAGGCGCAGCATGGGACACATTCAACACCGAAACATAGCACGCAGTCTCTGCTTCCTCCTGATCGCGGGAGCGACTCTCCTCGTCTTCAAAGACAGCCAGTCTCCCGGGGTCTGCCCTGCCTACCCTGTGCTCGGTGTGCCCACCTGCTACATCGTCCTCATCTATTTCTCGATTGTCGCCGCAACACTCTACGCGGCCCCGACACTGAAAACCCAAATCCTCTTTTTTGGCGTCGGCGCGCTCGCCATCGCCACAGGGCTCTACTTTTCGACGTTAGAGATCGCCACCCCCGGACCCCAGTGCCCGCGGCTCTTTGGCATTCCGCTCCCGCTCTGTTTCACGGTCCCACCGACCATGGGACTGATCTTGTTCCTCGGTTGGCGTGACTTGAGAAGATCGGCGAACTAGAAACAAAGCTCCTGCAATCAGCCATTGTTTCCAAATTGCGCCGCAAATCGCACCGAAACCTACTGTTTCCTCGGCAAACAACGCTGCATCCGCCATAACGCATTCAGTACCAGTTGTGGGGTCTGTAATGAGTATTCAGTGGGCGAGCGATCGCCTCCGGGACGTTGCCCGGACTTTTCCGACATCAATTCCGCCGATGGAAGGGGCTGCGCTCCTTGCCTTAATGGCGATCTGGCTTTTCGGGTCCTAAGACCCGCCTTTCTGCCAGTACCTTAGTTCCGGGCTTGCTCCAGCGCCGGACGAATACGCTTTTCCAAAATCACATCTGTGATCGGTCCAGCAAACCGCAGCAACACCGTGCCATCCCCATCGAGCACGAAAGTCTCAGGCACGCCATAAACGCCCCACTCTAACGCCATGCGGCCCGCATCATCCGCGCCAACACCTTCGAAGGGATCGCCGAGCTCCTCAAGAAACGCGCGCGCTTTGTCCGCGTCGTCCTTGTAATTCACCCCATAAATCGGAAGGCCCTCATCCTGCAGAGCCATTAACTGCGGGTGCTCCACCCGACAGGGCGCACACCAACTCGCCCAAAAATTCACAAGCTTCGGCCCCGGCTCTTCCATGGTCGCGCCTGTGAAAGGCACGAAGCCAGCAATAGGTGTCAACTCTACAGCAGGCGCAGCTTGACCGACCAACGTAGACGGCAAAGCATCCGGATCATCGCGAAACATGCCGCCAAGAAACAATCCTGCCAATGCTGCAAAGATCACCGGTGGCAAAAGTGCAAGTACAGGAATACGCCCCATTACTTCCAGCGCGCCTCCGCCTCGTCGAGCGCCGCTTTGGCCTTCTTCGCCTGCCGCACGCTCAAAACGACAACCCCGACCAGCAAACTGATCGACACGCCATAAGCCAAGAGCACCTCAACGGCATATTTTCCGAGATCCGGCATCACGCAGCGCGCTCCCTCAAGGTGATGGCATGCGCCCGCCGTTTCCGAATTTCTGTGCACGTCCGAAGCAGCACCAGGGCCAGAAACAGAAAGAAGAACCCGGCCATGCACACCAAAAGCGGCAACCAGAATACGTCAGAAATGTTCTCCTCCGCATCCAGCGACAAGCTCGCACCCTGATGCAGCCCTTGGTTCCAGAAGTTCACCGCATAGCGCGACAGAAACGCGAATACCGACCCCACCAGACACAGCACAGACGTCAAATCTGCCGCCGTGTCCGGGTCCTCAATTGCGGACCAGAGCGCCATGTAGCCGAGGTAAAACAGAAACAGGATCAAAAACGACGTCAGCCTTGGGTCCCAGGCCCAGAACGTCCCCCACATCGGCTGTCCCCAGATCGCGCCCGTGAACAAGGCAATCAGCGTCATCGTTACACCCAATGGCGCCGCTGCTTTCGCAGCCAAAGCCGACACATGATGCCGTCGGATCAGCCACACCAGCGACGTAACCAGCATCATTCCCCAGATGTTGATCGCCATAAACGCAGCCGGTACGTGCAGATAGATGATCTTAACGGTCGATCCCTGCCGGTAGTCATTGGGCGTAAAGAAAAAGCCCCAGATCAACCCAACGGTGAGGGCGACGCCCGCAATCCAGAACGACGGGCCCATGACCCGGTCTGTAAACGCCATGAAACGGCGTGGATTTGCGTATTCCCAGAACGACATGGCCCGAACCTAATCTCCGCAATCAAACGTCACAACCCGAACCCCTAGCGCAGATTGACGCGGAGCGCCGCCGCGCCCGCAAATGGCAAGAGTGCCAGCGTTCCAAGCGTGATACCTGTCATCAAGATCAGCGGCGTAGACGGCTCCAGCCCCTCAACCCCGCGTCGCACTGTATCTGCGCCGAAAATCAACGTCGGAATGTAGAGCGGTAGAACGAGCAGTGACAACAGCAGACCGCCACGTTTCAACCCAACCGTCAGCGCCGCTCCAAAAGCCCCAATCATGCTAAGCGCAGGCGTCCCAAGCGCCAGTGACGCCACCAACCAAATGTATCCGCCCTCCGGCAAGTTCAGGAATATCCCAAACACCGGGGCCGCCAGCGTCAAC
>CAYPVG010000423.1:0-3549 GCA_964414085.1 uncultured Boseongicola sp.
CTGGCTTCATACCAGCAAAAGCGCCGTCTTCGCCAAGGCACACCGACCTCAAATCGTCATCGTTCCCGACACACGCCATGACAAAGTCTGCGCCTTCTGCCGCCTCCCTTGGCGTACCCTTCGCACTGCCGTCATGCTGGGCAGCCCAGGTCTCAGATTTTGCAGAAGTTCTGTTGTAGACCGTGACGCTATGGCCTGCCGCCGTCAAATGTCCCGCCATTGGGTACCCCATAACACCCAGGCCTAAAAATGCACATTTCGCCATAGCTTACTCCCTTGTCTTTCAATCCTTAGAGCGCTTTACCTAAATGACAGTCACCCGCAGTCAACAAGGCATTCATGCTTCGTCTATTTCGCTGGCTCACTCGCATCGCGACGGTCCTCATTGTCTTTTGCATTGCGACCGTTGCCGTCCTTTACTGGTTTTTCTCTCGGTCTATCCCGGATTACTCGGAAGACTTTGCGGTCGCAGGAATAAACGCGCCTGTCGAAATTGTTCGTGACAACGCAAACGTTCCTCACATCTTCGGTCAATCTGATGACGATGTGTACTTCGGCCTCGGTATGTCACATGCACAAGACCGACTTTGGCAGATGCTGCTATTGCGACGCACCGCTCAAGGAAGGCTTAGCGAGCTGTTTGGACAGGCCACAGTCTCGACAGATCGATTTCTCCGACGCCTTGATTTGTACCCGCTGGCCGTCAGATCCGTGGCCGTGCAAGATGACTACGCCCTCAAAGCGCTGGAGGCTTACTCCGCAGGTGTGAATGCTTGGTTGAAGGAGATAAACGACGGTGCACGCGGGCGTGGCGCGCCGGAGTTTTGGCTTTTCGAGCCGAATATCGCCCCTTGGCAACCAGCAGACAGCATTGCGATTGGCAAATTGATGGCACTATCGCTTACAGACCATGCTCGTTATGAAATTGAGCGCGCGCAGGTCTCTCGGCTACTTCCTGAAGAGCGCGTCTACGACATTCTGCCTGATACCCCGGGTCAAGCAATCGCGTCACTTCCAGAATACGCGTCACTTTTTGATGCGCCGATTCCAACATTCGCGCAGATCACGACAAATGAAGATGGTTTCCTCTCTCCAATAAAACCGCGCGGTCGAGCAGGCGCTTCTAATATTTGGGCGGCAACCCCCAGCCGGTCTGCGGCACGCAGTACACTTCTCGCAAATGATCCGCATCTCGAACTCACGGCACCAACAATCTGGTATCTTGCGCGCCTCGAACTTGAGACCGGCGGCGTTATTGGGGGAACGTTTCCCGGCAGCCCGACTGTACTCGTGGGACGCTCTGACACACTTGGGTGGGGGCTCACAAATTCATACGCAGATGATCAGGATGTGTTCTTAGAGAAGGTGAACCCTGAGAACCGAGAGCAAGTCGACTCACCAACGGGCTGGAAAACACTTCGATCAAGACAGTCTATCATTCAGGTGAAGGACGCTGAGCCAATTCCGCTTACCCTTCGCTGGTCTGACAATGGACCCATACTTGAGAGCAGCCAACTTGAAGTCGGCTCGATTACGCCTGTGGGTCATGTAGCTGCACTGTCATGGAGCGCCCTCAGCGACAAAGACACCTCAATTCAGTCACTGCTCAAAATAATGCGGTCACAATCCGTTAACGAAGCACTTGCTGCCGGGGAAGATTTCGTCGCAGCGGCACAGAATCTGGTTGTCGTAGATCGCGAAAACGCCGCAATGAAAGTGATTGGCAAGCTACCCAGACGCGCAGCGAGGCATCAAACTCAAGGCCGCTTGCCCGCTCCGGGCTGGGATGCCCGAAATCGCTGGCAAGGGACCTTAAGCTACAGTGCAAACCCCGAATACCTAGCCGATGACGGAGGTATCGTCGGCAACACCAACAACAAAACCATAGACCGACCATTTCCCCTTCACGTCAGTTTTGAATGGGGTGACAGCCAACGTGTCCAACGCTGGGAACGCCTCATGCAATCCCGAGAGGTTCACACACGTGAGAGCTTCATTGAGGCTCAACTCGATACAGTATCCGTCACCGCAAGAACGCTTTTACCTCTCGTTGCACGTGATCTTTGGTTTACAGGAGAGGCCGCCCCGGAAGGTACGTTAGAGCGCCAAAGGAAACGCGCGCTCGATTTGCTGGCTGAATGGAACGGCGAGATGAACGAACACCTCCCGGAACCACTCATTTACGCTGCTTGGATGCGTGCTTTGCAAGACCGGCTCATAAGGGACGAACTTGGACCTGTGGCAAATAAATTCTCGCGTCCGCAGCCGATCTTCCTTGAACGGGTGTTCAGAGATGTCGAAGGGGCCTCAATCTGGTGCGATGTCATCCAAAGCGCTCCGGTTGAAACTTGCTCGGACCTTGCACGACTATCCTTGGATGACGCGCTAATCTGGATCGACGAACAGTATGGGCCGGCTCTTGAGAGTTTGCGATGGGGAGACGCTCATCAAGCCACGCATGATCACACGGTGTTAGGCGATATTGGCTGGGTCTCGTGGCTGGTCAACATTCGGCAGTCCACAAGTGGCGGTGACTACACCCTTCAGCGCGCCATGACGCGTGGATCAGGACCAAACCCATTCGAAAACGTTAATGGCGCGGGTTATCGTGGCGTTTATGATTTTGCAGATCCAGATAGCTCTGTGTTCATCATTTCCACAGGGCAGTCCGGCCATCCGCTTAGCCGACACTATGACGACCTGGGCGAGCTATGGCGGCGCGGAGAGTACATCCCCATGACGCTAGATCCGGAGCTCGCGCGTGCTGCTGCTGTCGGAGTTACACAACTTTTTCCGGAATAAACCAAACCGGGATACTGTAGGATCACCAGCTATTAAAGGCGGGAAAAACGCACCGCCTGCGAAGCAGACCAATTCACGGTCAGCCGAGACCCATTTTCCAAACGCTCCTCTGAGACAACAACGCCCTGATCAAAGAGCCACGCGCGTTTCTTTCCATCTGCGTGCTCAAGTGTCACGACTTCGCTTGTTCTGTCCTTGTCCAAAGCTGCGCCAATGCAGGCGATCAGTTGGTCAAGCCCCTCACCGGTTAAGGCGGATATCGCCAGAACCTCGTCTTTCCGTGTGGCTTCGGCGCGGCGGGCCTCAGCGGCATCTGGTTCGAGAACGTCAAGCTTGTTCCAAACCTCCAAAGTCGGCGTTGAATCCTTAACGCCAAGTTCTCCGAGGATCTCCAAGACGTTGGCAGACTGCGCGTCCGTTTCAGGATGCGAGATATCTCTGACATGCAACACCAGATCGGCCTCTAGAACTTCTTCCAGCGTTGCCCGAAACGCTGCCACCAACTGTGTCGGCAAATCCGAAATAAAGCCCACTGTATCGGATAGTATGACTTCGCGGCCGGAAGTGAGGGAAATTGCACGCATCGTAGGATCGAGAGTCGCAAAAAGCATGTCTTTTGCCATAACGTCCGCGCCCGTCAGCCTGTTGAACAGCGTCGATTTCCCGGCGTTTGTATAACCGACCAGCGCAACTACCGGAAAAGGCACTTTGGTGCGCGCCGCGCGGTGTAGATCCCGGGTCTTTACA
>CAYPVG010000424.1:0-4755 GCA_964414085.1 uncultured Boseongicola sp.
CCTTCATACACCCCATACACTCGACCAAATCCTCGGCGGGCTGCCACCTGAAGACAGGGCACGTGCGCTGAGATTAGCGACCGAGGCGCTGCGCTGGGCAAACCGGTCTGACCGTTTGCTGGGGCCGCATCTGCGCATGAAGCCGGAGGACCCCGTGATGAATGCTTTGCGCCTGGCGCTATACGAGATTCATGTCACGGACGCCCCGGCGCACGCGGCGGTCAACGCGGCGGTGAGCATCGTTAAAAAGTCGAAGGCCGGGCTGGTAAACGCGGTGCTACGCAATGTCATTCGTCGCAGCACAGACTGGAACAGTTTGCCAGCACCTCAAACCGCCAAGTGGCTTAGAAAACGACTGATCAAGGCTTGGGGCAAAGCCGCAGTTGAGCAAATGGAAGCGGTGCACGCCATGACGCCACCTGTCGATATCACTGTGAATTCAGATCCAGAGCGTTGGGCCAACTCTCTCGGTGCGGAGATTTTGCCGACGGGCAGCATACGATTGGCGGAGCAGGGGCAAATTTCGGCGCTGCCGGGCTACGATGAAGGTGCGTGGTGGGTGCAGGATGCCGGTGCAGCGCTGCCCGCGAAAGTGTTGAGCGTTTCGAAAGGTGAGACCGTGCTTGATCTATGCGCAGCACCCGGTGGGAAGACGCTGCAGCTTGCGTCAACGGGTGCTCAGGTGACTGCGCTGGACGTCTCGGACGCGCGCGCCGTCCGCCTGCGTGAGAACATCAATCGCGCCAATCTGGATGCCAAAATTGTCATCGCGGACGCTCTGAAATGGGAGCCGGACTGTCAGTTCGACGCAATACTATTAGACGCACCGTGTTCAGCGACGGGAACGTTGCGCAGACATCCCGACCTCGGGTTCGGTAAGACAGGCAAAGAGCTTGAGACTCTGATTCCGCTTCAAGCCAATCTCTTCGACCGCGCGGTAGGGTGGCTCAAACCAGGCGGTCGCATGGTCTATTGCACGTGCTCATTGTTGCCGGAAGAGGGTGAGGAGCAACTGGCGAACGTGCTCGAAAGGCACCCTGAGTTACAGGTGTCCAAGTCGCTTCCAACTGGCCTTGAGGCGTCATTCGCGGCCCCCGCCGGTGGCCTTCGCCTGCGCCCGGACATGTGGGCCGAGCGCGGCGGTATTGATGGTTTCTTTATCGCAATGGTGCAAAAACCTGCCTAAAGGCGAAAAAACCGTTTCGTGCATTCGCTAGATTTCGGTTACCGTCACGCTCAAAGGTCCGAAACAATCGGACGAAAGAGGCAGGGCGACAAAGTTGTCCAAGGACGTAAGTTGGAACGCGCGCAGGACGCGCTTTATGAACCGTTTGCACGCGCGGATCGCTTGGTTTTCGCGCCCGGCAACGGCCTTTTCCACAACGCCAGAGCCTCGCACCATTGGGTCTTTTGCACGCGGGCGACAGATTACGGGCGGCAATTTTCTGTTTTCAGGCTTTCTTGTCGAGGCTCCTGATACGGTCATTTGGGATCTTCCGATGCCCGATGATGGGTTTGAAACGGAAATCCACGGGTTTACTTGGTTGGATGACTTGGCAGCTGTTGGCGACAGTCATTCGTCGCGACGCGCGCAGGATTGGACCCATGAGTGGATTGCACGTTTCGGACGCGGTGGAGGCCCGGGTTGGACGCCCGATCTCACAGGGCGTCGGCTTATTCGTTGGATCAACCACGCCATCTTGCTGTTAAACGGGCAAGAGCGCGAAACAAGTGAAGCGTATTTCCGGTCCCTCGCGGCCCAAACCATATTCTTAAGTCGCCGCTGGAAGGCGGCTTCACCAGGATTGCCAAGATTTGAGGCGTTAACCGGACTGATCTACGCGGGCCTGGCACTTGACGGCATGGATGCCCATGTGGGCCACGCCACTCGCGGGCTGGCGCAGGAATGCGCCCGTGAAATCGACGCTTCTGGAGGGCTCTCAACAAGAAATCCGGAAGAGTTGCTTGAGGTCTTCACGCTTTTGAATTGGGCCGCCGCGGCTCTTCAGGACATGGGTCAATCGCCAGGCGCCGCGCATATCGCTGCAATTGAAACAGTCGCGCCAGTGCTGCGAGCCCTTCGCCACGCCGACGGCGGACTTGCGCGCTTTCACGGGGGTGGGCGTGGTCTTGAGGGGCGTCTGGACAGGTCGCTTGCATCGTCGGGCATCAAGACCGTCACCAGCAATGAATTGGCCATGGGCTTCTGTCGGGTCAGCCACGGGCGAACAAGCGTGATCATCGATGCGGCCAAACCTCCACGTGTGGATGCATCCGCCAACGCACATGCCTCAACGCTCGCATTTGAACTGACGTCCGGTCGTCGCCCGGTGATCGTAAACTGCGGCTCTGGCGCGACGTTTGGCAAAAGCTGGCGGCGGGCAGGGCGCGCCACTCCAAGTCATTCGACGCTTGGTATCGAAGGATTGTCTTCATCTCGACTCGGAACTGCCGGGGCTATCTCGGATCGTGAAGCCGAACTCCTCGTGGACGCACCGCGCGACGTGCGGTTCGAACGGGCTGACGTTGAAAACGGGACACGCGTTGTTGTCGGGCATGACGGCTACCTTGCCAGCCACGGTCTGACCCACGTTCGAACGCTGCACCTTGGTATGGATGGGCGGGCGCTCAAAGGCGAGGATGTGCTCGTTGCATTCGATGCGACCGATCGAAAAAAGTTCGACTTGGCCTTCGACAAGTCCAAGCTGCGCGGCATCCCTTTTTCTGTTCGTTTCCATCTGCACCCAGACGTGGATGCGACACTCGACATGAACGGCACAGCCGTGTCCATGGCGCTGAAGAGCGGCGAGATTTGGATATTCCGAGCACGCGGTGAGGCCACGCTCGCCCTTGAACAAAGCGTCTATCTTGAAAAATCGAGACTTTCTCCACGTGCGACCAAACAGATTGTTCTATCTGGCGCAGCTATGGAGTATGCCACCCGCGTGAACTGGTCTCTGGCCAAAGCGCAAGAGACCCCATCGGCCGTTCGCGACTACGCGATGGACGATGTGATGGCGGTGGATTGAGAAAGCAAAGAAGACATCAAAGATGAGTGACGTTCAGCCGGTGCGCCGGGCTCTGTTGTCGGTTTCAGATAAAACCGGACTCGAAGAATTTGCCAAAAGTCTTTCGGAACAAGGGGTTGAGCTGGTTTCAACCGGGGGAACCGCAAAAGCACTTCGCGCAGCGGGTCTCGATGTCAAAGACGTTTCCGATCTGACCGGGTTCCCGGAAATGATGGATGGCCGCGTTAAGACGCTTCATCCGGTGGTTCATGGCGGTCTCTTGGCGCTTCGCGACAACGACGAACACGTTGCATCGATGGAGGCCCACGGAATCGGCCCGATAGACCTGCTGGTTGTGAACCTCTATCCGTTCGAGGCGACTGTGGCCGCTGGTGCCGATTACGACACCGCCATTGAGAACATTGATATTGGTGGGCCTGCCATGATCAGGGCAGCAGCGAAGAACCACAAATTCGTAAATGTCGTGGTGGACGTCGACGATTACGCGTCTGTGTTGGCCGAGATCGCAGCACATGGCGGCACCACCTATGCCTTCCGTCAGCGCTTGGCCGCCACGGCATATGCCCGCACTGGAGCTTACGACGCCGCGGTCTCCACTTGGATGGCCAATGCGCTTGAGGAGCCGACGCCGCGCCGTCGAGTATTTGCCGGCACCTTGGCGCAAGGTCTGCGATATGGTGAGAACCCGCATCAATCGGCGGCCTTCTATACCGACGGCCGTGACATTCCGGGTGTCGCCACAGCGATTCAGCATCAGGGCAAGGAACTGTCCTACAACAACATCAATGATACCGATGCAGCATTCCGATTGGTGGCCGAATTTGACTCAGCAGACGGCCCTGCCGTTGCAATCATCAAGCACGCCAACCCAAGCGGTGTTGCGCGAGGCGCGACGCTTGCTGAAGCTTTTGGCCATGCCTTCGACTGCGACCGAACGTCTGCTTTCGGCGGCATCGTCGCGCTGAATCAAACACTCGACGAAGCGACCGCCCAAGCCATCACCGGCATTTTCACCGAAGTCGTGATTGCTCCTGACGCCACCGAAGAAGCCAAGGCAGTCTTTGCCGCCAAGAAAAACCTGCGCTTGTTGACAACTGGCGGCCTTCCCGACCCACGTGCTGCAGCACTAGCGGTGCGGCAAGTTGCGGGAGGTTGGCTCGTACAAGACGATGACACTGGTCACGTGACAGCAGACGAGTTGCGTGTCGTCACCAAACGTCAACCGTCCGCCGACGAGATTGCCGACCTTCAGTTCGCCTGGACCGTCGCAAAGCACGTGAAATCCAATGCCATCGTCTACGCCAAGGGCGGAGCAACCGTCGGCATAGGCGCTGGGCAAATGAGCCGCGTCGACAGTTCGACGATCGCCGCGCTGAAAGCTGGGCGCATGGGCAATGACATTGGCGCGAGCGAGAGCCCGGCCATTGGTTCGGTTGTCTCATCCGATGCGTTCTTCCCGTTTGCCGACGGTCTTTTGGCGGCAGCAGAGGCCGGCGCGACCGCAATCATCCAACCGGGTGGATCGAAACGAGACGACGAAGTTATCGCAGCCGCCGATGACGCAGGGCTTGCGATGGTCTTTACCGGTATGCGACATTTCCGGCACCGATGCGTAGCCTATCCGTCATGACCCGGACCGCGATTGCGGTTTTCATAGTCGATCAGATCATCAAGATTTGGGTCGTTCAGATTCTCAACTTGAAAGAAGTCGGCATCCTTCTCGTTG
>CAYPVG010000425.1:0-3789 GCA_964414085.1 uncultured Boseongicola sp.
AGGCCGAACTGGGGCGCGGTGGGACGATGGGTGGTCGAGTCATCACAAGGGCGCGTGTTTCACGAGTCGATCGGTGATGTTGCCGAGGTTCCTGGCGAAAACCGCATTGGCTGGATGTTCCACTACCTTGTGGGTGTGATCTACGGGTTGATCTTCATTGCTCTGGCAGGCCCAGCCTGGCTCGAGGCTCCAGATTTCATCTCTGTCTGGATATTTTCACTGATCACCATCGGTGCGGGATGGTTTTTGCTTCAACCGGGATTGGGTCTTGGCTGGGCGGCGTCAAAGACGCCCAATCCGAATAAGGTGCGTGTTTTGGGATTGGTTGCGCACACCGTCTTTGGCCTGGGAATGTGGGCCGCAGCGCTGGCGATGTGAGGGCGGCTGCGAACACCCGCCCCGGTCGTTTTGCTATCGTTTAGACGAGAGCGATGTTCACCGCAGACTCGCGGCCGTCGCGGCCAGCTTCGAGATCGTAGGTGACTTTCTGGTCGTCGGCGAGGCCGGTGAGGCCGGAACGCTCGACTGCAGAGATGTGGACGAAAACGTCCTTGCCGCCTGATTCAGGGGCAATAAAGCCGTAGCCTTTTGTGGTGTTGAACCATTTCACGGTGCCGTTGGCCATCGTGTGTTCTCCTAAAAATGTGCGCCATCCGCGAGAGTGCGATGGCCCGGCTTGGTTGGTCTGTATCGATAGACTGAAAGCCGTATTAGGGAAGACAGTGGTCGAATTAGATAACGGTCGCGAGGCTGCATATGGTGCGGGTTAAGGAAAAAAGCAAATGAAATTACGATGACAGGGCAATGAATATCCGCTGTTATAGACGTCGCGACTGAAGATGGGTTGCCGAGTCGAGGCGAATATTTCGCCAATCCCGATCGCCATTGATGCGAACAACACGACGCAAAAGTGCGGCAAATCCGAGATCTTTCCCCCTTATTTCCCAAAACTGGAACCTTAAATTCTCCCCATATTCATCAAGGGAGATAAGTTATGTCAGTTGCACGCGTTACAGAGATCATTGCGTCTTCTAAGAAGAGCTTTGAGGACGCAGTTGAAGTGGGTGTTGAGCGCGCGTCAGAGACGTTGAAGAACGTTGAAGGTGCCTGGGTCAAGGACCAAAAGGTCATCATCAAGGGCGGCAAGATTTCCGAGTACCGAGTGGTTTTGAAAGTTACCTTTGTACTTGAGTGACCGATGATGAGTAAGTTTGTAAAACTAGTAGTGAGTGATCTGCGGCGAGCCAGGGGCGCATGGCGTGCCTGGTGGCTGCGGGGGACTTAGGCAAACTCGTCCTGCGCAAGCAGCCATTGATAGACCGTGCGCACCGCTTTGCGGCGGCCCGCCTGCGCGTTCATGGCGATGTAATAGCCGCCGAACGGAATCTCGACATCGTTGAGACGTTTCAGGACGCCGCTTGCGACCTCTGGCTCGCACAGGTGTTTGTCCATCAGAACTGTTCCGAGACCAGCCACGGCTGATTGGATCGCCAGGCGCGCATTCAGCGGGTAGGGCAGGTCAAGGGCCGGCGGGTGCTTCATACCTGAGAGCTCAAACCATCTGTCCCACAGCTGAAACGTTGCCTCTTGAATGAGCGGCGATTGAGCGAGTGCATCCAGATCGACCTCGTCGCCAGACATTTGGACCGACCCCGGGGCAGCAAACGCACAGACGAGGGACGGGAACAGCAGGGCATAGTCTTCTTCCGGGTCCTTGCGCAGGTAGCGCAGGCCAAGGTCAAACTCGTGAGCCTCGATGTCCATGAGGTCGGTAGAGATCGACACCTGCAATCTAATCTCGGGGTGTTGCGCTTTGAGGCTCGAAAGACGGGGAATGAGCCAGCTTTGCGCAACAGTGTTTTCAGTGGTGAGTGTGACAACGCCGCTTGGGCGGACCGTCAGCGCCTCGGTCGCGTCTGAGATTGCTTCGAACGCCGGTGAGATTTTTTCGAAATAGCTGCGACCGGTCTCGGTCAATGCCACGCCTGTGCCGTTTGTTCGAAAGAGGCGGGTGTCCAAGCGACCTTCAAGCCCTCGCACATGGCGAGAGATGGCAGAGTGCGAGACATTCAGCTCCTCGGCTGCGCGAGAGAAGCTACCAAGCCGGCCGGCGGCTTCGAAGGCGCGAAGTGGATTGAGGGGTGGGATGTTCCAAGACATGTACTATTGTGAGTTTTTTGCACAATAGTTGTCAAGAAACAGCGCTTTTTATAGCAGTTTTCGAGATGCATGGTGTTTTCAAGTTCAGAATGGAGGCTACCATGGCACTTGTTGATCGCACACATGAAGACCATCATGGTCTTGTTTTGGCCAAGCGATTTGCTCGCCTGTTCAAAGTTTTTTTGGGAAAGATTGTTGATTGGCGAGCGCATCAGTTCGACTTGAGTGAACTGACGGACGCGCAATGTCGCGACGTGGGGATTAACCCGGTTGATTTGGAAGCAACGCGGGTCCGCAGGAGTAACTTGATAAAGTAACGCCCGCTCCTGCGCGGAACGGGCGTCTCGTTCTATCCAAACGACCTAAGGGCGTGGGTTACCGGGTAAACTTCTTATGCTTGATCCGTTTCGGCTCGAGCGCGTCTGGGCCCAGCCGCTTCTTCTTGTCCTCTTCGTAGTCCTCGAAGTTGCCCTGGAACCATTCCACGTGGGCCTCGCCTTCGAAGGCGAGGATGTGGGTACAGATGCGGTCGAGGAAGAAGCGGTCGTGGCTGATGACCACGGCGCAGCCGGCGAAATCCACGAGGGCGTCTTCGAGGGCGCGGAGCGTCTCCACGTCGAGATCGTTGGTCGGTTCGTCAAGAAGAAGAACATTTCCGCCTGATTTCAGAAGCTTGGCCATGTGGACGCGGTTGCGCTCGCCGCCCGAGAGAAGGCCGACCTTCTTTTGCTGATCCCCGCCCTTGAAGTTGAAGGCCGAGCAATAGGCGCGGCTGTTCATCTGCGCATCGCCAAGCTCGATCACCTCGCCGCCGTCGGAAATTTCCTCCCAGACGGTCTTGTCGGCGTCGAGCGCGTCGCGGGACTGATCGACATAGGACAACTGGACCGTGTCGCCATAGCTGACCGCGCCGCCGTCGGGCTGTTCCTGCCCGGTGAGCATCCGAAACAGCGTGGTTTTGCCCGCGCCGTTCGGGCCGATGACGCCGACGATGGCGCCGGGTGGCAGCGAGAAGTCGAGATCCTCGATCAGGAGCTTGTCGCCCATGGCTTTCTTGAGGTTCTCGACCTCGATCACCTTGGAGCCAAGGCGCGGGCCGGAGGGGATGATGATCTGAGCGCGGGAGAGCTTCTCGCGTTCGGACTGGTTGGCCAGCTCGTTATAGGCGTTGATCCGGGCCTTTTGCTTGGCCTGACGCGCCTTCTGGCCCTGCCGCATCCACTCGAGTTCGCGTTCGAGGGTTTTCTGGCGCGACTTGTCTTCGCGCGCTTCCTGTTCGAGGCGCTTGGCCTTCTGCTCCAGCCAGCTGGAATAGTTGCCTTCCCACGGCACGCCCTTGCCGCGGTCCAGCTCGAGGATCCACGAGGTGATGTCGTCGAGAAAGTAGCGGTCGTGGGTCACGACGAGGATCGTGCCCTTGTAGTCGATCAGGTGCTGTTGCAACCAGGCGATTGTTTCGGCATCGAGGTGGTTGGTCGGCTCGTCAAGGAGCAGCATGTCAGGCGCTTCGATCAGCAGTTTGCACAGGGCGCCGCGGCGGGCCTCACCGCCCGAGAGCTGCGTGACATCCGCATCGTCCGGCGGGCAGCGCAGCGCCTCGAGCGAGACGTCGATCTGGCTGTCGAGATC
>CAYPVG010000426.1:0-5860 GCA_964414085.1 uncultured Boseongicola sp.
GCCTGGTTCATGACCGCCTGCGTCATCTCGGCGTCGGAGACTTCCACTTCCGCTTTCTGACCAACTTCGGCCAACAGCAGGCCAAGACGTACGCGGCGCTCGGCAAGCGTGGTGTGCTCATCAGTCGGCTCGATCTCGGGGTGATCATGGCCTTCCACGTCCGGATTTTCTTCGTGCCAAAGCGTGTGGGCAATCTGATTGGCTTCCGCCTCGACGAGAGACGGCGGCAGATCGAAAGTCACGGCTTTGTCGAGCGCGTCGAGAAGGCCACGCTTCATGACGGCACGGGACGCACCTGTGTATTCAGCTTCAAGACGCTCTGTGACCTGTGACTTGAGCGCCTCAAGGTCATCAGCACCAAACTTCTTGGCGAGTTCGTCGTCGATTTCGGCCGCTTTCGGTTCTTTCACGGCTTTCACTGTGACGTCAAAAACGGCTGGTTTGCCGGAGAGGTCGGCGTTGCCGTACTCTTCCGGGAAAGTAACTTCGACAGCCTTTTCTTCGCCGGTCTTCACACCAACCAGCTGTTCTTCAAAGCCAGGAATGAACTGACCAGACCCCAGAACGAGCGGGAAATCCTCGGCGGAACCACCGTCAAAAGCTTCTCCGTCTACCTTTCCGACAAAATCAATCACAACCTGATCGCCGTCTTTGGCTTTGGAGTTCTTTTTGCGGTCTTCGAAGTTCTGAGCGTTCTCGGCAAGATTGCCCAGAGCTTCGTCAATGTCAGCGTCAGCTGGCTTTACGACCAGCTTTTCCAGCTTGATCTTGGAATAATCGACCTCAGGAATCTCAGGCAGTGCTTCGTAGCTCATTGCGACTTCCACGTCGTCGCCTTCTTTCCAGTCTTCGTTGGTCATTTCGACCTTCGGCTGCATCGCTGGGCGGTCACCGGATTCTTCAAAGTGCCGGGACATCGCACCATCAACGCTTTCCTGCATTGCCTCGCCCAGAACGCGGGGGCCGAACTGCTTTTTCAAAAGCGCCATCGGGACTTTGCCCTTGCGGAAGCCCTTCATTTCACTCTCGGGAGCGGCCTCGGCCAGCTTCTCGTTGACCTTCGCGTCAAGCTCGGCTGCGGTCACGGTAATAGAGTAGCCGCGCTTCAGGCCTTCGTTCAGGGTTTCGGTGACTTGCATGTCATACCTCTTGGATTGCCCGATCGGACCCCTGTCCGGGGGGCTTAAAAATCAGCGGCCCTTCTAGGCAAGAGGCGCTGATCTTGCAAGCCGAAAGGCATGCGCGCTGGCAAGTGTCGGCAGATGATCAGTATCTGGAGGGTGGAGGCGTGATAAAAGCCTGCAATTTCGCAAGAAAAACGCCCGTTCCGGCACTGGAACAGGCGTTTTCTCGTCATGCGGTCCGAGAACGCGCCGATGGGGATCAGGGAGACGTTCCCGCGCTATGACTGTCGCATTTGTGAAGATAAGAGGATTCGCAGGAGTGTTGCGCAATAACGCGCTGCACCGCGCGGTGGTGCTTTGGCGAGAAGCATTCGTGGTCAAGGGCAAGAAAAGAAGCAGAATGCGCGGAGGGGCGAGCAGGTCAAGGTCACCGCTCAGAAATCAATACAACCTAATGCACGGGAACTACACCCGCGAGTCGCCTGAGATTCGAACGCATGTTCGAGAACTAATTTGAAAAGGAAGAAAATGAGTCGAGGAAGCAAAATAGGCCAATCTGTTGTTGCAATAGCAGCTGGTCGGCTATTTCCCGGTTCCTAGTATTAGAACTTTGGTCAAGTCTGCTAGTCGCATCGACTAGAGTGTTGAGAACTAGAAGCAAAAAATGCATCTGAACGACCAAAATCGACGCAATTATTGCCAACATGCCTTGCGCCTATTCAGGCTGGAACCGGCGCTGAACCCATTCTTCATGCCAAAGTCGTTCCTTCTTCTGGTGGTTCACCCGCCAGCCTGCAACATCTAAGAGTTAGAGAATATCGCGGTAGACGAATTGGCTAGCCATCGGCTGAAACGGATTCCGTCGTCCAAATGAACCATAAACCTGTCACGCAATAACAACCGAAATGGACAAATCAGAAAAGGCTGTCCCCGAAAACTATAGCATCGCGAATGTGCCAAAAATTGCATGGTGCTCACAAATTGTGCCCTGTCTAATAAAGTACTGTATTGAGACTAAACGGAGCATGAACTGCATGTGACAACTCCGAGTTTGGTATGGGTTGGACCGTAAATGAATGAAACAAGCATCGAGGTATTCGTCCAAAAAGGATTTTCTGAGCTTGAGCTAGCTTCAATTCTCACAGTACTGCACTCGGCCAACGAAATTGCCTCCGAACACAGGTTCGATTTTCAGATTGTTTCTGATAGCCCTGGGCTTCTCGCCGGTCGAGACGGCCTGTTGACCCGAGCGGAACCTTCAATTGGAGTCGAGTATCTAGCAGACATTCTAATTGTGCTGGGAGGAAACTCTTGCTCTGCAGACGCATGGGGTAAGCGAATTAGGGCAATGCGCCTTTTTGGTAAGCCCGTTTACCTGCTTTCAAACGCCGCCACAGAGTACATCAAGTCTTACTCTCCGGCAGGACCGGTAACAACCCAATGGACAGACTTTGCCGAAATAGGCGAGATGGGAAATTCAGCAAAGCTTTCAACAAATTTGGCAGAAACTAACTCGGGCGTTACAACTTGCGCGGGGCAGGGTTACACCAACGAACTTATGATCTGGATATTGCGCGAATTTCTATTCCCACAAGAATGCGCGGAAATTGCCAGCGTCTTAGGAATTGAGCGCGCAAGGAACCCGCAAACCGATCAGCCGATTGGAGCAAGTGCGAACAGCCAAGTATTTGAGCCAACACTCACAAAAGCACTCGAGCTGATGGAGACTGCAATCGACGAGAGGATGTCTATCCCCGAAATCGCCGAAAGTGCGTCCACCTCGGTCCGACAGCTAGAGCGCTTATTTTCGGACCGATTTGGTATTTCCCCCGCACGATACTATCGCAGACTGCGATTGAAGCGCGCAAAGAAGCTTGTGCTCTCAACCCGTCTTGACATCATCGACATAGCTTTGGCCTGCGGGTTTTCGAGCGCGAGCGGACTTTCCAGCGCCTATCGAAAAGAATTTGGCAACACTCCCCTACAAACGAGGAGAGAATAAGGACCACAATTCAGCCAAAGCGATCCATGTGCCGAAACGCACAGTATCGATGGAGGGCGGGTGTCGAAGGCGCTCACTCGCTGCGAAATTCAGCATATGCACACTAGGCCAAGTACCTTTCGAATTCTGGTTTCGAGGCTCGACGTCCACTCGAAAACCTAATGAATCATTTTGATCATCCTGCGGGTCTCAAATGCACCAAGTATTCAGTGAGAGCAGCGGGTCGCGTCTAACTAAAGTACTAGGTCGCCATCGTTGCAACTCAACGAGAAAATGATCAACAACCACTGCTACCAATATACCCAGAGTCTTCGAAATTTCGGACGACGGAAATCGGGAGAAACCGTTTGAACATCGGTGCTTGTTGCAATCGATCGGAAAACTAGCGGCGCGCAGCGTTGGCGCTACACGGTAGCCCGACTGCTAGCAGACGCTGGGTGCCCAGATGCCGAGTTACAACCTGCCAACCGTCACAAGACACTTCAAATATCTCGAAAGTCGAGTGCTCGCGCTAATCAGCGCCGCTCATCATGGCGTGCTCAATTGAAAAGAGATCGGTGGGCGACACGAAAACTGTACGAAAATTTGCGATACTTGCGCTCTGGCACATTGGGATTCTGACCGTTCAATCCGCCAAAATCCTCCAAGTTCAATGTGGTGCGGGTGGAGGGACTTGAACCCCCACGCCTTGCGGCGCCAGAACCTAAATCTGGTGCGTCTACCAATTTCGCCACACCCGCGTCCGGGCCGCTCTCTAGCAAAGGATTCGAGACATGGCGAGAGGGAAAATTACGACCGGCCCCCTCGCCCTTCCGAGGCTTTGTTTCTATAAGGCTTGCAGTCACTTTGGAGCCTCTCCCATGTCTGCCGATCTATCGCCCATCGATCTTGCCAAATTCGCGGCTGCCAAACGGGCGAGCACGTTTGTAGAAAACGGAATGCGAGTCGGGTTGGGCACCGGCTCCACGGCTGCATGGCTTGTAAAATGTCTTGGTGAACGGGTGCGCGATGAGGGCCTGAAGATTACGGCTGTCGCCACGTCCACGCAGACGGCAAAGCAGGCTGAAGAGGTTGGGATCACCGTATCTTCGCTCAACGACGTCAAATGGCTTGATCTTACGATTGATGGCGCGGACGAATATGACGCCGAGCTTTGCCTGATCAAAGGCGGTGGCGGAGCGCTCTTGCAGGAAAAAATCGTGGCAACCGCTTCGGATCGCATGATTGTGATCGCGGATTCGACAAAGAAGGTCGAAACATTGGGGGCCTTTCCCTTGCCCGTCGAAGTCCTTGGGTTTGGCATGCCGACCACGCAGCTTTTGCTGGAAGAGATGCTCGACGGGCTGGATGTGATGGGAAACAAGGCAGTTCCGCGTCTGTCCGGCGATCAATTGTTCGTCACAGATGAAGGCAATCACATACTGGATCTGCACCTGGGCCGCATCGGAAACGCGCGCCAGTTGGCTCTGATCCTCAATCAGGTTCCGGGTGTGGTTGAAAACGGGCTGTTCATAGATATCTGCGACGTGATCGTCACCGGCCATGGTGATGGAACAGTCGAAACCCACGACATCAATTCGGGAGAGCGCGATCGCGCCCAATTCCTGCCTGAGCCCGTGGAAAATGTCTTTCGGGACGCAGGAGTTTAAGACCCATGAGTTATGATGTTGATCTTTTTGTCATCGGTGGCGGATCTGGCGGCGTGCGAGCAGCGCGTACGGCTGCCGCAACAGGTGCGCGTGTTGCGATTGCCGAAGACAGCCGCATGGGCGGCACTTGTGTGATCCGGGGCTGTGTACCGAAGAAGCTGATGGTGTTCGCCAGTGAATTTCGTGAAACAGCTTCGTTGGCGCGTGATTATGGCTGGAGCGCGGAAGCAGGGGAATTCGACTGGCCAGCATTTCGCAGCCATTTGAACAATGAGTTGGACCGGTTGGAAGAGGTTTACCGCAATCTTTTGTCGGGTTCGGATGTCACAATCCATGACGCGCGCGCCACCTTGGCCGATGCGCATACCGTGTCGCTTTCGAATGGCGAGACGGTGACGGCCGAGACGATCTTGGTTGCGACCGGCGGGCGACCTGTTCGTCCTGATATGCCGAACGCGCATCTTGGACTGGTATCGGACGATATTTTCCAGCTGGAGACGCTGCCGAAGTCACTGTTGATAGTGGGTGGTGGTTATATTGCGAGCGAGTTCGCCTGCATTATGAACGGGCTCGGCGTGGAAGTGACACAGTATTACCGCGGTGCACAGATCCTGCGGGGATTTGACGACGAGGCGCGCGGACTGGTGTCGGAGATGATGCAGGAGAAAGGCATCAACCTGCATCTTGGAACGAATATTGTTGAGATGCGTGCAGCGGCTGACGCAGATCCAGATCACAGGGTTCCAATGGATGCGCCTGTGCCGGAGGCCGGCGACGATGCAAAAGGCAAGCCGGTCTGGGTCAAAGGGACGAATGGCGACGAGCGCGTTTATGATGCGGTGATGTTTGCCACGGGCCGCGCGCCGAATTCCCACGGGATTGGTCTGGAAGAACTGGGCGTGAAGATCAACCGCCGGGGCGCCATCGAAGTGGACGACTACTCGAAAACCGCCGTGGACAACATCTATGCTATTGGCGACGTGACCGACCGCATTCAGCTAACACCGGTGGCGATCCGTGAGGGCATGGCCTTTACCGAGACGGTTTATAAGAACAACCCGACAAAGCCGGATCACGAGTTGGTC
>CAYPVG010000427.1:0-4202 GCA_964414085.1 uncultured Boseongicola sp.
CAACTGTTTTTGAAACTCAGCTGATTTTCCGTCCAGTCCTTCCAGCAATTGACCACGCAAAACTTCCTGAACGTTCTCCGCGGTTCCGCCGAAGTGTTCCAGTTTCTCGAACTCGGCCAAATCCGTTTCGATGTTATTCTGTTCAAAGGCGACCAGTCGCCCTTCCGCCAGCAGCCTTTTACTTTCTTCCTGGCCAAGCGTGTTTCGCAGACCGACCAGGGCTTGCCGAAGACTATGCAGTGCTCTCGCCGGTTCAGAGTCCGGCCAAAGCATTGTTGCGAGCCGATCGCGCTCAATTGGTTCGGATTCGATTAGTAGTTGAGCAAGAAGCGCGCGGTGCTTGACGCCCAGCGTAGTGGCAAGGTCGTTGCCGTTCAGGGGCCAGCTAGGCGCCCCTATAAGTTTCCAACGGGCAATCTCCGGCATTTTCCCACCATTGTCGCCGCAAACCAGTGACTAGAATCAGAGTAGAGCATCACGCTGCGCGAACAAAGCAAAACGCTTTTCCCGTCAAAGTCGTTGACGTCGATCGACACCATTGACGGCAATTGACGGATTCTTTGACGCTCAAAATCTTTCATCTTTGACGCTGCGTTGACGCATGTTTTCCTATAAAAATTAGGAACTTAACATCAGGGTCGCGAAAATGCTCAACTCGATAGAAGCTCTGTCAAAAGTGCGCCAATCCTGTATCAACAACACACCTATCCCACGCGAAATCCAACTTTGGCTTGCGGGTTCGATAGGTCGATATCTCGACCATTCAACCAAAGATCTAGACCGCGCCTTCGGCCTAAATACCAGTCGTGGAGGTGTGCCTTGGTGGTTGGTTCGCGGCATCCAAGAGAGAGACACAGCACTCAGGAAGCTCGCAGCGACGCACCTGCCTGACCTGCAAATTCCGGCGCAGGCGCGAGAGATTGAGAGGCTTTCGAAAAAGTTTGCTAGCTGCAACTGGCAACGCGACAAAAACCAAAAGCAGATGCCCAATCTCTATCAAGGCTCGTATCGCGAGTGTCTTTGGATTGCTTTCCAGTCAGGCGCGCGGATGCCGCTGTCGGAACGCCACATTCGCAATGTCCTGAAAGTCGAAGCTCCAGAGGCAGAAGTACCACCTGTTCAGAGATCGGTGACTTCGAGAAAAATTGAAGATCAATTGAAAAGGGGAAAAAGAAAATGAGACTAGTAGGCACGCTAAAAACTTCGGCAGCAACGATTGCAATCATCTCATTGGCTGCATGCTCTCCCACTCCGCCATCAAAGATTAACCACCCTGCCCACGGGCTTGGAGTTGCACTGGGATATGTCGCTGCATCTCCCTTACTTATCCTCGTTGGCCTTGTTGAGGGCATCGCGGCGGCGCCGTATTTCATTGATGGAGATATCCAAAAAATGAACGACGCCATGGTCTCCTCTGGTGCGAAGGTGAACTTGGATCGCACCTATCGTTCTGCCTATGGCAAATCGTTGAAGGATGTTCCTCAAGACGGCAATACAGGGCGCATATTCCGGCATATGGGCGAAGCGACTGCGCACTTTCAAAGGGTGCTCGGCGGATATGGAGTCGAGAACGCAAATCAGTACGTGTTGACAGCTGTTCGAACCGCTGACCGAGATGGCTTTACCCTTTATGCAGTAGTTTACCGTCCCTCAGAGCGCATCAGGGTGAAAACATCGACTGGCACGAAAACACTCACTTCCAGGGATCCTGAGTATTATCAGCCTCACGCAAAAGACGCCTCGGGCCGTCCGCTTGACGTCGTGATTGATTGGGCCGGCGTACCTCGCACGTCAATCCGCACGCAGAAGGGCCAGGCCATTCTCATGACGCTTGCTGTGAACTCGGTACTGATAAATCGCCGAAGCGACGAGTACTGGAATGCCGATCGGCTCTGGAGAAGCGGCGGTTTCCAGAGGATCGTAATTGACCGTAAGTCAGTTCTAGATCGACGGATGGCCTGATCGATCACCGGCAAAGGGTCGGAGCTAACTAAACGCGAAATGATTGGTGGCGGAGGAGGTGGGATTCGAACCCACGGTAGACTTTCACCTACGTCGGTTTTCAAGACCGGTGCATTCAACCACTCTGCCACTCCTCCGACAGCGCCCGTCATAGGCATCTCAATCCGATTCTAAAACCCCTTCAGATCGGGGTACTCAAGATTTATCTGGGCGAGCACATGCCGATTAAGCAGTCTCAATGCTTTTCACCTGAGCCGCTTGGCTGTACACTCCCGCTTAATTGGCCCGAAACGTGGTCAAACGAGGTAGTTCAGAGCGTGTCCCGACGCTAAGGCGTCAGGAGCAGGAGCAGGCGGAATGACGATGAAATCAACAAGAGCTGTCCCCCTATTGGTGGTGGCATCGCTAGGACTTGCAGCCTGCGAAGAAGGGCAGTTGGTGACTGCTCCGACAGACGGCGCGGACGCAGCCGCATCCGCGCCCGCAGAACCTCGAGTGGAAATCCAGGAAATTGAGCGCGCTGATATTTTCTCTACGAGCGAGCTCGCCCTCTGGGACGGTCGCCCATCTCTTGGCGGTCTCTGGGTCGCACACCCAGATGTCACAGACCCCGAGCGCGTTCTGATCCGCAACACCACCAACGGAAGAACGACGTTCGGTGCCCTCTTCCGCCGCGAAAGGAACAATCCAGGCCCGCGTATTCAGGTCTCGTCAGACGCCGCCGCTGAATTGGGGATACTCGCAGGACAGCCAACCGAGCTGGATATTGTCGTCATCCGCCGCGAAGAGGTAGTCATTGAACCGGCACCGCTTCCGGTCGCTGAGCCGGAAGAACTGCCCGAAACCGAAGACCTTCCCGAGGATGAAGAAGCGACCGAGGTGCTCGCTGCAACTGACGACGAAACCACCACGGAAGAAGAACCACCCAAACGCCAAGGCTTCTTCGCGCGCCTCTTCGGAGGCGGAGCGGCCGCTGACGAAGTTGCTGAAGACGATGCCGTTGCAGTCAGCGACGACGCTTCGGCTCCAGAGGTCGAAATCGCCCCCCTTGACCCGATAACGACTTCAGCAGCCGCCGCCATCGACGCGGCCGAAGCCGCCGCAAGCGCGCCAAGCAATGTAAGACCAGTTGCGCGGACCTCTGTCGCCGCTGTTCCTGCCCCTGCCCCAACGCCAGAGCCCGAGCCAGAACCCGTTGTCGTCGCCGCTCCCGAGCCAGAACCAGCGCCTGCTCCCACACCGGCCCCGCAAAGCCTGAACAACCCGTTCGTTCAGGTCGGCCTCTTCAGCGTAGAAGCTAATGCAAGTGCTGCGGCTTCCAGTCTTCGCCAAGGAGGCATCGTGCCAACTGTCGTTCCTGGCACAAACGCCAATGGTACTTTCTGGCGCGTTCTCGTGGGCCCAATGACCAGCCCCGACGATCAGGCCGAAATACTAGGACAAGTGAAAGCACTCGGATACGCCGACGCTTTCCTCGTCTCAAACTGATGTAACTCGAAAACCGGAGGTCCCCCCAATGCTCCGCCGTCTCGCTACACTCGCCCTTGTTGTCACAACCGCCTGCGCCACGGCCGTGCCTCGCACTGCCGAAGCCGCCTTTGAGACACGAGCTACCTCCGCCTACCTCTACGATGTCACGACGGACACAGTGCTCTTCGAAAAGAATGCAGACGTCCCCCTACCACCTGCATCCATGTCCAAGCTCATGACGCTCTATATGCTGTTTGAAGCCTTGCGCGACGGACGGGTTACGCTTGAAACCACTTTTGGCGTTTCAACTAAGGCGCGCCTGATGGGCGGCTCGACCATGTTCCTCGACGAAACTGACCGGCCAACGGTGGAAAGTCTGATCAAGGGGATCATTGTGCAGTCGGGTAATGATGCCTGCATCGTCGTTGCGGAAGGCCTCGCTGGCAGCGAAGACGCTTTTGCACGCCAAATGAACGCCCGCGCGCCGGAAATCGGCCTGACAAACTCGACATTCGCCAACGCCTCCGGTTGGCCAAATCCGAACCACCGGATGTCCATGAAAGACCTCGGGGTCCTCGCAACTCGGCTTATCGAGGATTTCCCCGAGTACTATGGCTACTTCGCACTGGAAGAATACGACTTCGACGGCCGTTCCCCCTCCAACCGCTTCAACCGCAATCCGGTGCTTGGCCTTGGCCTCGGCGCAGACGGTCTCAAAACAGGTCACACCCAAGAAGCTGGCTATGGCCTTGTCGGAGCCGCGCTCCAAG
>CAYPVG010000428.1:0-5101 GCA_964414085.1 uncultured Boseongicola sp.
TGTCCTTCGTGAATTCTCCAGCTTTGAAAGCAGCTTTGACGGATTCCTGATCGCTGAAAACCCGGGCAGGTGCCTCAACGACTTGGTTCTCTTCAGCCACCGCGGAAACTTTCATGACCGAGCGCCCTAGATTGCCTTTCAACTCTCGCAGCCCGCCGGAGTTTTGGAACGGGTCCTTTGCGGAGCGGACGATTTTGTCGTTCAGGGTGGCGTTCGGTCCGTCGGCCCAGACGAGAGTGTCACCAGCCAGTTTAGGCTCGCTTGCATAAAGAGCGAGGCCATCGCCGGCGACCGTGCATGTGTCCGGGTGCAAAAGGCCTTCGTTCAGAAGATCTCCGATGAGATACGCGAGACCGCCTGCAGCATGGAAATGGTTCACGTCGGCTAGACCATTTGGATAAACCTTGGCCATAAGCGGCGTGGCTGCCGAAAGGTCGTTGAAGTCTTCAATGTCGAGGATCACACCAGCAGCACGCGCCATTGCGGGTAAGTGGATTACAAGGTTCGTTGAGCCGCCTGTCGCCATGAGGCCGACGATGCCGTTCACGAAGGCCTTCTCGTCGAGAATATCTGAAACTGGCCGATAGTCGTTGCCTTGAGCGGTGATGGCGGCGGCTCGGCGCGTTGCCTCAACAGTCAATGCGTCGCGAAGCGGCGTGCCCGGGTTGACGAAACTCGCTCCGGGAAGGTGGAGGCCCATGAACTCCATCAGCATCTGATTTGTGTTCGCGGTTCCATAGAACGTGCAGGTGCCAGGACCGTGGTAGGATGCCATTTCGGCCTCCATCAGTTTGTCGCGACCGACTTCTCCGGCCGCAAACTGCTGGCGTACTTTGGCTTTTTCATCGTTCGGAAGACCTGAGGTCATCGGTCCTGCTGGAACGAAGATGCCCGGAATATGGCCGAAGGTCGCGGCAGCGATGATAAGGCCGGGGACGATCTTGTCGCACACCCCGAGGTACATGGCCGAGTCGAATGTGTTGTGGGATAGCGAAACCCCCGCAGCGAGTGCGATCACATCGCGTGAAAACAGGCTAAGCTCCATGCCGACTTGGCCTTGAGTCACGCCATCGCACATCGCCGGAACACCGCCAGCGACCTGAGCAGTCGCGCCGGATTTCCGCGCTGCATCTTTGATCATGTCAGGGTAATCTTTGAACGGCTGGTGCGCGGACAGCATGTCGTTATATGCGGTTACAATACCGATATTCGGAGCCCGCTCAGCGATCAGAGAGCCCTTATCGTCGCCCATAGCCGCATAAGCATGCGCCTGGTTTCCGCAGCTCAAATGAGCACGTTTTACACCGACATCTTGTGCGCGCGCGATCTTGTCCAGATAAGCGCCACGAACAGGCCGCGATCTCTCAATAATGCGATCTGTGACGGCTTGGACGGTATCATTCAACGACATGTCAGAAGTTCCTCTAACGCGATTTGAGCGCCGTGTAGCATGCAATGTTAACGCTAACAATAGCCTGTGACAGGAATTCGCGGCGCTATGCTGCGCTTGCATAACGGGTTTGTCAAAACGTCCATTTAGTTTGATGTGGCTCAGGCTTAGGTCATGTCCAAAGGACAACCAAGGATGAAGCAATGTCTACCAATACCAAATCTGACGCCATCGACTTCATGGCCATCGAAGTAGAAGCCCGCCGCCTTCGCGCGAACTGGGTACGCTCGCTGCTGAAAGGCCGCAACGCGAAGTGATCTCTTTTCGCAGACCACCATCCCGGCTAAACGGTCGGGATGACGACTGATCTGCCTACCATTCGCCTGAAGCCCAAATCAGATCCCCGCCGCTTTCGGCATGGGTTTCCTTGGGTCTACGCCAATGAACTTGTAACCGACCGGCGCACACGCGCATTGCCAGCAGGCGGTATTGCCAGGCTGGAAGATAATGACCGCCGCCCGCTGGGTGTAGTGGCGGTCAATCCAGCCTCAAAAATCTTCGCGCGCGTTTTGGATCGCGACGTTGATACGAAGATTGACGAACTGTGGCTCCGCTCGATTCTGGGTCGCGCACTGGATACCCGTTCCAAACTATTTGATGCGCCATACTATCGGTTGATCCATGCAGAAGCTGACGGGATGCCTGGGGTTATCATCGACAGGTTTGATGAAGCGTTTGTAATCCAGCCGAACGCGGCCTGGGCGGATCTGCGGATCAACGAGATAGCCCATGTTCTGTCTGAACTGATGGCTGCAACTATTATCGTCAAGAATTGCTCCGGAAGGGCGCGCGGACTTGAAGGTCTGGATGATGTATCAGTGGTCCTGAAGGGCGATGTGGATCGCCCTGTTCCTGTCCCTATGAACGGTGCCACTTACATGGCGGATCTGGTCGGCGGCCAGAAGACCGGACTGTTTTACGACCAACGCCCGAACCACGCCTTTGTCGCCAAGATTGCCAAGGGGACGGACGTGCTGGATGTGTTTTCCCACGTAGGTGGATTTGCACTTGCGGCGCTTGCCGGGGGAGCGACGTCGGCCTTATCGGTGGATGCGTCCAACGCCGCGTTGACCCATGCCTGGGCAGGGGCCAAGGCGTCTGGGATGGCGGACCGATATGATACGCAAACCGCGGACGCTTTTGACGCTATGGCCGCGTTGGCGCGAGATGGCCGGACCTTTGGTACAGTGATCGCTGATCCGCCGGCATTCGCACCGCACAAACAGGCGCGAGACGCCGGATTGCGGGCCTATGAAAAAGTCGCGAGGCTGGCGGCTATGCTTGTCGCACCAGATGGAACGCTCACGTTGTGCTCGTGTTCACACGCGGCTGATCTTGATCAATTCCGCGCGGCATCTTTGCGCGGCATTGGACGAGCAGGGCGCGCGTGTCAGATACTGCGCACGGGGTTTGCAGGGCCCGATCACCCGCAACACCCACATTTGGCAGAAAGCGGGTATCTGAAGGCACTGACATTCCGGATGCTTGGATGAAGGTCCTAATCGACGCTTGTGTACTGTACCCGACCGTCTTGCGGGAAATTGTACTTGGTCTTGCTGGAAAGGGCGCGTTTGAACCGGTTTGGTCCGAGCGCATTCTGGAAGAATGGCGACGCGCAGCGGTTCGGCGGGGCGACGGGGCTATCGCAGAAGCAGAAATTGCGGCTGCACGCGCTTTATTCCCGCATGCGGTGGTCGGGGCAGCGCCAGAGGTTGAAGATCGATTGAACCTGCCCGATCCGGATGACGTGCATGTGCTCGCGTCCGCAATTGTCGGTGAGTGCAACGAACTGCTGACGCTCAACTTGAAAGACTTTCCGTCACGGGTTGCTGGGCGTGAAGGCGTTATTGTGCGTGATCCTGATGGGTTTCTTCTGGAACAGTTTCACGCCGATGGGGAACGGGTCACGACCGTGCTGAACGAAGTTCTTGAAAAAGCCAGCCGACACGGCATCGACGTGTCAAATCCACGTAAGCTTATGAAAAGGGCGCGACTGCCGAGATTCGGAAAGGCGATTTATGCGCCCTGAGTATCTTGAAGCCACTTGTCCTCATTGGCTTCGATAGCGGCAATACGCTCTGCCGTTTTCGGGTGACTTAGAAGCCATGCGGGTGACGAGGCACCATTTGCGCCTGTAAGCGTTTCGAGTTTCTTGAACAGTGACTTTTGCGGTCCCGTGCCGATCCCCGATTTCAAGAGCAGAGCCGACGCGTAGGCATCTGCTTCGTATTCGTCGTTGCGGGAGAGGCGTGCGGCCAAAAGCGACATCACGAAATTCGCAATAAATGGACCAACAAAGGGAACAAACCTTGAGATCACCATCGCCAGAGCCGTTCTAAGCGCATTCTGGCCAGAGAAGTCGATCATACGGCGGCGCGAGTGACCCAAGGCTACATGACCAAGCTCGTGAGCGATTACGCTCGCCATTTCCTCGGCCGTGACTTCGCCCGCTTTGTATTTCCGGTAAAAGCCGCGTGTCAGAAAGATGCGTCCGTCCGGCGCAGCAAGGCCATTGACGGGTTCGATCTCATAGATGTTCACCGGAATGCGCTGTAACTCCAAGGCTGCAGCCATTTGATCCGTCAGCTTCTTTAGAATGGGGTCTGCGAGTTCGGTGGATTGTGCGTCTAGCGCACGCTTCGTCCGCCACACCGAAAAACGGTACATGATAAGCCCGTAGGCGAGGGCCAGCAGGATCGGCGTGAACTTCAACATGTCACGTATATGGGGTCGCGATCCCGGGATAGAAAGGCCGAACCGCCAGTTGCGCTACGGATTAGGCAGCGGACTGCGCACGAAAGCGTTTCGCCAGCATCCACCCAACGAATCCTGTTGCAGCAAGCGCAAGTACAAATCCCACGATATTGCTCATGAGCGATGAAACTTCGGTAAGTTGTGACGCGAAAATGTACCCAAGAAGAACGTATGCTCCGACCCATATCGCCTCGCCTGCGGCATCCCAAAGTGTGAAACGCCACGCGTCCAGCCCTGCGGCACCGGCTGCGATGTTTGCGTAGGGACCAAGTGGTGCGAGGGCCCAGGTCGAAAAGAAAACGCCAAGACCACCGTGCTTCTGGACCATGGCCTCGGCCCTTGCGAACGCTTTCTCGGCTTTGGGCCGACGTGCAAACTTAGCCCTGATCGCTGGCCCGAATGCACGCCCAATGCGGTATCCCGTCTGATCACCAAAGAGAGCGGCGAGCCATGCTGAGACGAGAACAGTAGACAACGCAAGGTCTCCGGCAGCGGCAAATGCACCGCCTGCGAGCATGACTAATGCGGTCGGGATTGGGATGAGAAGGCAGGACAGAAACGCCGAAGCGGCGACAATGATCGCGCCGTTCTCGGCGACGAGTGTCAGGAACAGCTCGCTCATTTCCGCTGCTCCGTGAAGGCTTTCAGTGCGGCCTCAACTTCAGCAACAAGTTCTTCGGTTGGTATGCCACGCTCTTGCGCAATCGCACTGAGCGTCATCGGGCCATCGCCAGTTCTTGGAAGCCCAAGTTCTTGGTCCATAATGCGCGGTGGCACGCGCCAGGTCATCCTGATGTACCGGTTCGTCATCCAAGGAGCGATGGCGACCGGGCGGTCAGGGTCCCAGCGGCGCGTGTCATCAATTGCACGCACGCCAAACGAAATGGCCGTAACAAG
>CAYPVG010000429.1:0-2516 GCA_964414085.1 uncultured Boseongicola sp.
TCTACAAACCTTGCGGTTCGCCTCCTGTTTCCCACTATTTGCTAGCCCGAGCAATGAAACACGAAACCCGAGATCGGTTGCAGGATCAACACTTGCCGACGTTGCATAGCGGCGCGTGACGGAAAGATCCACGCGAATACAGTCGGTCACATACTCCAACCCGAAACCTGCTCGTGCGGCACGTCCCGCACTGAAGTCATATCTCCAATCAGTTCGCGCCGTCCACTCGTCATTCAGCCCAAGTGTCCCGCCAAACGCCCACTCCGAGAGCTTGTCATCACGGCCCTCGGACGGTTCCGGTTGCGCAAAGAGATAACTGGAAGAAATGCTTGCGTCGCCGATGTCCCAATCCAGTCGTGTTTCGCTTAGGGTGAAGGCCACGTTGTCATCGAACAGCGATCTTGTGGACAGCCAAAATTGCTCTCCTAAACTTAGGCGTGCACCCAATAGCCACTCAGATTGGTCGGCATCTCCAGCGCCTGGTGAGTCAGAGAACGTCAATTCGCCATCGAGGCTTGCCACCCGGCCAAATGCAAGGTTGGCTGACCAACCGCTCAATGCGGTCCTATGCCAATTGAACCCGAAAGCGGCGCGGGCACCTTCTTCAATTCCGTCAATGCCGGGGAACCGCGACGGTGCAAACAGGTTGGCTTCGTCAAACTCGATTATTCGGCTATCTTCCAGCGGTACATCGTCTCCTGTCACTCTGGCAAAATCGAAGCGCAAGATTGGCTCTAAGGTTTCTCTGGAGCCCGCAGAACGTGAGCGAGCCATGGGTAGGCGAAGCTCTGTGGCAATGCGGGGTGAGGCACGAAAGGTGTTTGTCTCAAACGTGGAATCCTGCCCGACGTTGTAGGCATCCAGGCGAAAACCAGCCTCAGTTTCCACCACTATTCCGGCAGGAAGTATGTGGCCTCGTGACCAATCTGCTCCAACCCCGATACGTGATGTGTCGCGCCCATCGATATCCACGGAAGAAGGCCGGTTCAGCGTAGCAGCATCCACGCGCAATGTGGTGCGACCGCCAAATGATAATGTCGGGAAATCGCGCTGGTAGGATGTCTCGACAAAGCGGTCAGGGAGCGTGTCACGGATTGCGATCTCGCTGTCACGTAGCGTACGGAATTCGGTAACCGATGATCGGAAAAGGTCTTTCTCTCGAACCCGGTCTAACGCCAATTCGTTTGTGAGTCGGTCTTTAGAACTCACATCATATTGAAACAGGTAGCCAAAATCGGAAACGAATTCGAGCTGACCGGAGGCAACAAAACCGCGTGGCAAACGGTAAGTTCCGTTCGCGAAAAAGTACCCACGCTGACCTTCAATGTCGTCATCAGTTAACGCGCCTTCGAAAGTTAGGCGACCGTTCCTGATTTCTTGTTGAAGTTCGAAGTTCAGCGTGGCGGTTGAGCTGGAGACGTAGGGTGTAACCACAGCATTGGCGTGGTCGCCGATCGCGATGAAGTAGGGCAGCTCCAATCCAGTCCCAAGCAAAGATGACGTACGCAGTTCAGGAAACAAGAAACCCGACGCGCGATCGAGCGAAGGATCGGGTAGGCGCAAACGCGGAGCATAGAGTAATGGAATACCGGCCAAACGAAACTGCGCGTTGTCAAAATACAGCTGCCGCTCTTGCGTATCGTGAATGACACGCGTTGCTCGAATTTCCCAAAGCGGTGTTGGGTTGTCCGAGCAGACTTCGCAGGTTGAAGCAACGACGCGTCGTAACGTGGTGTATCTTTCCTCAGAGCGGGAGATCTCCACCGCCGCGAGTTGGAGCTCCTGATCGAGCACTAGACGGGCAGAGCGCAGAACACCGTCTTTTAGGTTGCCGCCAATCGACACGCCATCACCCGAAATCACATTCCCATTTTCGTCAGTGATCACAACGCTGCCATCAATCTCCAAAGTATCCGAGCGGCGATCGTAAACCACGCGTTCAGCGCGCAACTCTGTGCCTTGGTAGTAAACTATTACGTTGCCTGATGCGGTTAGGCGGCCAGAAGGGTCCACCTGAACACTGTCTGCAACAAGAGTTGCCAAGGCCTGCGCGGCCGCGATTGTGGCGCTTGCAAGAACCAGGACACATGTAACGAAAAGCTTTCGGATCATCCGTCTTCCAAATGCAAAAGCAAACCAAGCGGTAGCAGGACCGCAGCTATTGGAGGACCCCAAGCTGCAAGGATTACGGGAATTTGGCCGTTCTCACCGAGTATTGCCGCAAAGTTTCGTACGAAATAAAGGCTAAACCCAAGGGCCAACGCCAACATCACCATTAGCCCGCTGCGACCCATGCGGGTGTGGCGCATTGTAAAGCCTGCACCCACTAAAACCATGGATATCAGCAGAATTGGCAGTGCGAGTTCTGTGTGAAAAAACGTGCGGTGGTTTCTCGCTGAAAAACCTGCGGCTTCGAGTTGAGCAATAAATTTGGGTAGCTCCCAAATTGGTATCGATGACGGAGTGCCAAAACTATCAAGAATTTGATCGCGAGTGAGATTAGAGGCCAAACTCAT
>CAYPVG010000430.1:0-2603 GCA_964414085.1 uncultured Boseongicola sp.
ATATCTCTGACATGCAGCACCAGATCGGCCTCTAGAACTTCTTCCAGCGTTGCCCGAAACGCGGCCACCAACTGTGTCGGCAAATCCGAAATAAAGCCAACTGTATCCGATAGTATGACTTCGCGGCCGGAAGCGAGGGAAATTGCGCGCATCGTGGGGTCTAGCGTCGCAAACAACATGTCTTTTGCCATTACGTCCGCGCCCGTAAGTCTGTTGAACAGGGTCGATTTCCCCGCGTTCGTGTACCCAACCAATGCAACGATCGGATATGGCACTTTGGCACGTGCAGCGCGATGCAGAGCACGCGTCTTAACGACCTTTTCCAGTTGTCTGCGCAGGCGTGTTAATTGCTCATCGATAGCTCGGCGGTCGGCCTCAATCTGCGTCTCGCCTGGACCACCAACAAACCCGAGTCCACCACGCTGTCTTTCAAGGTGAGTCCAAGCCCGAACCAAACGTGTCCTTTGGTAACTCAAGGCGGCCATTTCCACCTGAAGCACACCTTCCCGTGTCGCAGCGCGATCCGAGAATATCTCCAAGATCAGACCCGTTCGGTCCAGCAGCTTTGTCTTCCAGGCTCGCTCCAAGTTCCGCTGTTGCACCGGCGTGACCGCGCCGTCGATTAGAACAAGGTCGATTTCTTCAGATTGCACGAGCGCCGCAAGCTCCTCGACCTTACCTGAACCAAACAGCGTCCCAGGCGTCGGCTTTTGCAACCGCACAATATCTGACGCCACAACATGAATGTCCGGCAAAGCTCCAGCCAACGAAACAGCCTCCTCAAGGCCGAAACGTGCCGTCCGTCGTTCTGGATCGCTTGTCAGTTCGGGGTGCAGAACAAGAGCGCGAGTCACCCTCGTGTCTGTTTCACCCACGCTTACTCTTCGCCGTCATACAGATTAATAGGCTGTGCTGGCATAATTGTTGAAATAGCGTGTTTATAAACCAACTGGGATTGACCATCTCTGCGCAAAAGTACGCAAAAGTTGTCGAACCAGGTAATAACACCTTGCAGCTTAACGCCGTTGATAAGGAAGATCGTCACCGGAACCTTGGTCTTTCTGACATGGTTCAGAAATGCATCCTGCAAATTCTGTCTATCCGAAGCCATAAGTTTTATTGCCTTTTTTCTTGCAAGCGCAAAGCCATCTGCTCTGCACCGAATGTGTAGCGCTACTATGGATTGCATCCAAACGACTTGCTAGCCCCAAAAATATTCTCTGGAAGCCCAAATTTTGAGCAAGCTTACCGCCAGAATTCGGGGTTGAGCAGGGCAATAATAGCAAGCGTTTCCAAACGTCCGAGCACCATAGCACCGGCAAAAACGGCCTTTGCTGCAGGGATCAGCGCGATCAAATCAATGCCTGACTGCGATGCCGCATTCACGAGTGGCCCGGTTGTCGAAAGGCTTGCGATGGTAAGGATCAACGCCTCTTCGAAACTCAAGCCAAATAGCGAGAGCAAAATGGATGTCACCGCAATAGAGAGGGCGAAAAGCATGAAAAACACCCACGCCACATATGCTCCCTGTCGACGGAATCGCCGCGCAACTTGTCCTGAACCACCAACTGACGATGGCATAACCAGCTTCTCCATTTCTCGCTGGCCATGCTTGAGCAAAGCGTAGACACGCAAGAGCTTCACGCCTCCTGCTGTCGTCGCGACCCCTCCGCCAAAAACGGCGAGTCCTAGCAGCACCAATCCTGTTGCGTCTAATCCCGACCAAGCACGGGCAGCCCCCCAACCAGCACTTTCAAATCCGGTTGTTGTCAGAAAGGACGCAACGGTAAAGATAGCTCCCCAAAGGCCAACCAAGCCCTCAACAAAGGATACTTCCGAACCGTCTTCGATTGTCGCTATCCAGTGGCGCGTAAACAGCACAAGAGGAACAACGATAATCAGCCCCAAACCCAAACGAAGCTCAGGGTCTTTTGCCAGTGCAGGCCAGCTGTCTTGCCGCCCATCGGAAGTGAATGTGAGTCGTGACAAAGCGAACACCAGGAACAGCAACACCAGCAGCTCTCCTCCAAATCCTGATGCCGCCGATCTCGTTCCACCATCTATGGGAGTTATACCCGAGGTCGAAAGCGTCGCCATTGCATGAGAAATCGCAACAAGAGGTTCGTCACCGGCAAGCATCAGGGAAACCCATAGAACGACTGTAAGGCCGCCATAAATTGGCGCTAGCCGAAGCGCAAACCTGCTTAGCCGCTCTGCCTTTTCACCAATGTGATCCAAGCGCGTTGTTCCGCGCCGATCCTCTCTCGCGGTCTCCGTCGCCGCTACAATCTCGAAACCGCCAAGGCTTAGCGGCGCAAATATCGCGATCGCAGCCACCCACATAAAGAACCCACCTAGCCAGCCAACGAGCGCACGCCATAAATGGACACTTGGTGGCAACCTGTCCGCTTCAAAAAGAGTGGCACCGGTCGTTGTCAGGCTCGAGACCATTTCAATATAAGCGTTGCTGAAAGCGGTATCCGGTACCGCCTCAGCCAGAGGTGTCGCTAGCATCACTGGCAAAACTGCGAAGAGCGCGAATATGGAAATCAAATGGCTCCGCCCTCGCCGCCGAATAGTGTAACTGGCGGTTGCAATGGCAA
>CAYPVG010000431.1:0-3574 GCA_964414085.1 uncultured Boseongicola sp.
AGTGTCCTCTAAAACCTCAAACCGCCAATCGTTGTCTGCAAGCCATGCTTCCAGCTCATCCTGGGGCAAAGCAACTGTGCGGTCGGGGTCCTCGCCCGAGTCAAGATATCCAACGAGTCCTTCGGCCGCGTCAGCCAAACGCTGACTATCTTCGTAGAGATTTCGATGAAACCGCGCCTGCCATTCCGGCTCAATAGTCTCACCCGTCGCAAGGATCCCGCTCGTTGAACGGATGGCAGTCACAGTCGACAAGACATTGTGAAGCGAGGCCGACAGCAGCGGGTCATGCGTCATGCGATCGTTCAGCCCCTGGACCAGACGCTCTAACTCGGAAATTCTTGCGCGTTGGCGCACCACCAGCTGCGCCCATCCCGGAAAGCGCCCGGCAAAATCCTCCGTTCGCTCATTCTCAACACCGAGTTCACCGTCAGACTCCGCCACTTCATCAAGGGCTCCGGTCAATGCCCTCCCAGCTCCCTCACTCAAAACAGATGGGTCCACATCCAAGCGAGCAGCAACGGAATTCAGAAGCGCCCCAGCGATCTTCCGTCGGTTATGCTCAATGAGATTAAGATAGCTGGGCGAAATGCCGCAGTCTTTTGCAAGATCCGCCTGACGAATACCCCGGTCGACCCGAAATTGCCGAATTCTCGAGCCCGTCAACGCCTGTCTAACCACAAGAAAACCTCATATCTTCAATCACATTCTGCCTGTGCGAGACAATAAATTTACAAAATTCTGCAATCGCATGATGAAAACTTTACAAAATAATCCAAGTGAATTCTAGGGTTACTATCTTTTTTTCAGTCATTGATGGATAACGGCTTTACCTTGTCAAAGGTCCGGCTGCGCGAGGAGGCGCATGTGGAAATCCACAAAGCCGGAAAACAAAGGGAGAGCTCTATGACAAAATCTAACTTGACCCGCCGTGGTGTGCTCAAGACCGGCGCAGTTGCTGGTGCAGCACTGGCGACACCGACCATTTTCGATGGTTCGGTCTGGGCCGCTGGCCACACTGGGTTCACTAACGCGCCACAAGGCGGCACGGTAACGTTGGGCTTCAACGTACCTCAGTCCGGCCCTTATGCAGACGAGGGTGCAGACGAACTCCGCGCCTATGAACTCGCTGTTGAGCACCTGAACGGTGGTGGCGACGGTGGCATGATCAACACCTTCTCGTCCAAAACACTGGACGGCACAGGTATCCTCGGCAAGAAGGTAGAGTATGTGACAGGCGACACGCAGACTAAGTCTGACGCAGCCCGCGCATCTGCTCGTTCGATGATCGAAAAAGACGGCGCCATCATGATCACTGGCGGTTCGTCCTCTGGTGTTGCTGTGGCTGTGCAAGCGCTCTGCCAGGAAGCAGGCATCATCTTCATGGCTGGTCTGACCCACTCCAACGACACAACGGGTAAGGACCGCAAAGCCAACGGCTTCCGCCACTTCTTCAACTCCTACATGTCTGGTGCAGCGCTCGCACCCGTGCTTGCAGCCAACTACGGCAGCGACCGGAAGGCGTATCAACTGACAGCTGACTACAACTGGGGTTACACCACAGAAGAAGCTGTTACTCAGGCGACTGAAGCGGCTGGTTGGGAAACAGTGAACACGGTGAAAACACCGCTGACACAGACTGACTTCTCGTCCTACATCGCGCCGGTTCTGCAAACAGACGCGGACGTTCTTGTTCTGAACCACTATGGCGGCAACATGGTGAACTCGCTCACCAACGCTGTTCAGTTCGGCCTGCGTGATCGTATGGTCAACGGAAAGAACTTCGAGATCGTTGTTCCACTGTACTCGCGCCTGATGGCACGTGGTGCTGGTGCAAACGTTAAGGGCATCTTCGGTTCTACAAACTGGCACTGGTCGCTGACCGACGAAGGTTCGCAAGCCTTTGTCCGTTCCTTCGGCACGAAGTATGGCTTCCCGCCATCTCAGGCCGCTCACACGGTGTACTGCCAGACGCTGCTTTATGCTGACGCAGTGAACCGCGCTGGTTCGTTCAACCCATGTGCAGTTGCTGAAGCGCTCGAGGACTTTGAGTTCGACGGTCTGGGCAACGGCAAGACGCTCTACCGTGGCGCTGACCACCAGTGCTTCAAAGACGTTCTCGTCGTGAAGGGTAAAGAGAACCCGACTTCCGAGTTCGACCTTCTCGAAATCGTTGAAGTTACGCCTGTGGAGCAGGTCACTTACGCACCTGATCACCCACAAATGGGTGGCGCAGATGCCACTCTGGGCGAATGTAACCCAGGCGCATAAGCCAACTAAACTTGAAAGGGCGGGATACCCGCCCTTTCACCCCGGCCCTCTTAGTAGAGCCGAATTTCCAAACCACAAAACCAACAGGTGGGGAAAATGGACGCCATTATTCTGCAAACTCTCAACGGCCTGGATAAGGGCTCGGCATACGCGCTAATCGCGCTTGGCCTGACACTTATCTTCGGCACGCTCGGTGTGGTGAACTTCGCCCACGGAGCCCTGTTTATGATTGGCGCCTTTTGCGCGGTAACACTGCAAAGGCTACTCAGCCTCAGCCACGAAGTTGTCGATGAGACACGTACAGACTTCCTCGGCAATCCTTTGAAAGTGGACGTCCCCTACATTTACGACTGGTTTGGAGCGGACGCCGGGCAAGCAGTTATCAATTGGTCTGTCCCGCTGGCCATCTTGTTTTCGATCCCAATCATGGTTGCGGTTGGCTTCGCAATGGAACGTGGCTTGATCAAGCACTTCTATAAGCGCCCACATGCCGACCAAATCCTTGTGACCTTTGGCCTGGCCATTGTTCTTCAAGAGATCATCAAATTCTACTACGGCGCGAACCCGATCCCAACGCCTGCCCCACCCGCTTTTGTTGGCTCTTTCGACTTCGGTGCGCTTATCGGTATGGATCCAGGCACAATCATTTATCCCTACTGGCGCCTGATCTACTTCAGCTTTGCAATGATCGTAATCGCCGGGGTCTTCGCCTTCCTGCAATTCACCACCTTCGGTATGGTTGTACGCGCAGGCATGGCGGACCGTGAAACCGTTGGCCTGCTCGGCATCAACATCGACAAACGCTTCACGATCATGTTCGCCATCGCAGCCTGCGTCGCGGGACTGGCGGGCGTGATGTACACGCCGATCAACAGTCCGAACTACCACATGGGCATGGACTTCCTGGTTCTCAGCTTCGTTGTTGTGGTTGTAGGCGGCATGGGATCACTCCCAGGTGCGGTACTCGCAGGCTTCTTGCTCGGCGTACTCGAGAGCTTTGCTTCGATGACCCAAGTTCTCGACGTTCTGCCCGGTATCAACCAGATCATCATCTATCTGGTCGCAATCATCATTCTACTCACACGTCCACGTGGCCTCATGGGTCGCAAAGGCGTGATGGAGGACTAAGCCATGACCGAACAAACAACCAATACAGGGATCGCGCAGCCAAAAAGCGCATCTTCCTCAGCGCCCCGGTCCGGCTTATTCGGACTTGGTTCCAAGGACGCAACACTCTTCTTGGTGGTCATCGTCTTGACGATGCTGGCCCCCTTCATCCTGAACCCCTTCCCGGAAAGCTCAGGTC